>JAFWKV010000021.1 GCA_017511265.1 Clostridia bacterium
GTTATATTTATTAAACATTACGACCTTGTTGTCGCTTTCTTTCACTGAAATTTATATTAGTGAAGAGAAAGCTCCAGCCGACTACGCTTCGCTCCGCCTACGCGGTCTGCATTTTTTAATAAATATAACCAATGGATAGGGGGATATTTTTTTGCCCCGTCCCAAAAGACAGCACTATTGCCAGATTATTTTTAATGTGCTATAATATTTTTGGAAATTAAGGAAATACTATAAGGCGAAATATAAGGAGGAAAAAATGGAATTTAAACAATGGGAAGGCTTTAAGCCTGGAAATTGGCAAAAAGAAATAGACGTAAGAAATTTTATTCAAAAAAATTATACTCCATATACTGGAGATTCAAGATTTCTAGTAGGTTCAACTGAAAAAACAAAAAAACTTTGGAATAAAGTAATTGATTTATATCAAAAAGAAAAAGAATCAGACGGTGGCGTTTTAGATATAGACACAAAGACAATATCAAGTATAAATGCCTATGCGCCAGGATATATAGATAAAGAATTAGAAGAAATTGTAGGACTACAAACCGATAGTCCATTAAAAAGAGCGATTATGCCTTATGGAGGTATTCGTATAGTTGAAAAATCTTGTGAAGCTTATGGAAGAAAAGTCGATGAAGAAGTTGATAGCATATTCCATACAATAAGAAAGACACATAATGATGGTGTATTTAGTGTATACACTCCAGACATAAGAGCAGCAAGAAGCTCTCATTTAATTACTGGTCTTCCAGATGGATATGGTAGAGGAAGAATTATTGGAGACTATAGAAGAGTTGCTTTATATGGTGTCGACATACTAATTGAATATAAAAAAAGTACTCTAGAAATTTTAAATGTAGATAACTTTACTGAAGAAATTATAAGACAACGTGAAGAAATATTTGAACAAATTAAAGCACTAAATGAATTAAAAGAAATGGCAGAACAATATGGTTTTGACATTTCTAAACCTGCCAAAAATTCAAAAGAAGCAGTGCAATGGTTATATTTTGGATACTTAGGTGCAATAAAAGAACAAAATGGAGCTGCAATGAGTATTGGAAGAAATACTACTTTCTTAGATATTTACTTTGAAAGAGATTTACAAAATGGTAATATGACAGAAGAAGAAATTCAAGAAATAATGGACCATTTTGTAATGAAATTGAGAATGGTACGATTTCTACGTACACCTGAATATAATGAATTATTCAGTGGTGATCCAGTTTGGGTTACTGAAAGCATTGGTGGACAAGGTATTGATGGCAGAACATTAGTTACAAAAAATTCATTTAGAATGCTTCACACTTTAGAAACATTAGGACCAGCTCCAGAACCAAATTTAACAGTATTATGGTCTACCTCGTTGCCACAAGGTTTTAAAGAATATACAACTGGATTATCTATAAAAACATCTTCAATTCAATATGAAAATGATGATGTTATGAGAGCAACTTTAGGTGATGATTATGGAATTGCTTGTTGTGTATCTCCTATGAAAATAGGTAAACAAATGCAATTTTTCGGTGCTAGAGCAAATCTTGCAAAATCACTATTATATGCTATTAACGGTGGTAGGGATGAACTTTCTGGCAAACAAGTAACACCAAAATTCGAGCCTATTAAATCAGAATATTTAGACTTTGATGAAGTTATAGAAAAATTTGATAATATGCTTGACTATGTTGCAAGAATATATATAAAAGCATTAAATGCTATACACTATATGCATGATAAATATTCATATGAAGCTTTAGAAATGGCCCTACATGATAGAGAATTAATTAGGACAATGGCATGTGGTATTGCTGGTTTATCTGTTGTTGCAGATTCTTTATCAGCAATAAAATACGCAAAAGTTAAAGTTATAAGAGATGAAACTGGATTAGCTATTGACTATAAAGTTGAGGGAGATTACCCTAAATATGGTAATGATGATGATAGAGTTGATACATTAGCAGTTGAAGTTGTAAAAACATTTATGAATAAATTAAAAAAGCATCCAACATATCGAAATTCAAAGCAGACTTTATCAATACTAACTATAACATCAAATGTAGTTTATGGTAAATCCACTGGTACTACTCCTGATGGTAGAAAATCTGGGGCTCCATTTGGTCCAGGAGCTAACCCATTACATGGTAGAGATACTGAAGGTGCTTTAGCTGTAATGAATACTATTTCTAAACTACCATTTGAACATTCAGAAGATGGTATTTCTTATACATTTTCTATTACTCCTAATACTTTAGGTCATGATCAAGAAGCAAGAATATCAAATTTAGTAAGTATGTTAGATGGATTTTTCGCCAAAACTGGTCATCATATAAATGTAAATGTTTTTGATAGAAGTTTGTTAGAAGATGCAATGGAACATCCTGAAAAATATCCTCAACTTACTATTAGAGTTTCTGGATATGCTGTTCATTTTACTAAATTAACTAGAGAACAACAATTAGATGTAATAAATAGAACTATACACGAAAAAATTTAGTGTGCTATTGTTAATATATAAATATATTTGGAACAAAACATAGCTGGGGTCTTCCTACAGGTCTTGTTCTTGCAATATATTTATATATTAACAGTTTCATAATAAAATTTTTAAAGGGAAGTAGTAAAAATGGAAATTAAAGATGGAACAAAATATGCTAAAATTCATTCAACAGATTCTTTTGGTACAGTTGATGGACCAGGAATTAGATTTTTAATTTTTTTGCAAGGCTGTTCTCTAAAATGTAAATATTGTCATAATAGAGATACATGGGATATGCAGGGAGGAGAATATCAGTCATTAGATAGTATTTTTAATAAAATTATAAAATATAAAGAGTATATCACTCCAAATGGTGGTGGTGTGACCGCTTCTGGCGGTGAACCACTGCTTCAATCTAAATTTTTGATTGAATTGTTTACTCGTTTAAAAAAAGAAAATATTCATACTTGTATTGATACTTCTGGAATGTTTCCTTTAACTGAAGACATTAAAAAAATATTATCACTTACTGATTTGGTTTTATTAGATATAAAGCATATTGATTCCAACAAATGTAAAGATTTAGTTGGTTTTTCAAATGAACTTGAATTACAATTTGCTAGATATTTAAGTGATAATAGCATTTCTATGTGGATTAGGCAGGTAATAATTCCGGGGATAACAGATGATGAACAAGATTTAATAAAATTGAAAGAATTTCTAAGCAGCTTAAAGACTGTTGAAAAAATTGAACTTTTACCTTATCATACTCTTGGTAAGCATAAATGGAAAGATTTAGGCTTGAAATACGATTTAAATGGTGTTCCAGATGCTACTGATAAAGATGTTCAACGAGCTAAAATTATTTTAGGACTAACATAAAAAAGTAAGAAAAAGGAAAAAAGGGAAGAAAAAAGGGGACAGGTCCAAAAAGTTTTGACTGAAAGTCAAAAACTTTTTGGACCTGTCCCCTTTTTTCTTCCCTTTTTTCCTTTTTTTCTTTTTTTATATCTCTAATAATTTTAGCTCAACACTTTGTGCCTTATACTTATTATTTTCTTTATCTAATATAAACTCAATTAGTGTATCTTTTAAGCTTTCACTATTTTGACGTAAGTCTGTAGTAAAATATAATTTTATTTGTTGAATTTCTAACTTTTTTGTAACAATTTCTTTAAAACACTCTACCATATGTTTGTCATCTTCACATACAATTATTAGCTGAGGCATTGAAACAAATCCAGAATCTCCTGGTACGAAATTTTCATAAAACTCTTTATATTGTTTCATTCTATCTTCTAATCTTTTTTCCCAATCTTTTTCTCTTCTAATAACCTCAAAAACAAATTGAATTGATTTTTGATTTTTAGTTAGTTTTACACTACCTCCAGTTGCCTTAAATGTTTTTCCAGAAATTTTGTCGTTAATAGCTGGTTTAACTATGTAACTATCAAAAGCTTTAACTTTTCTCATATATGCTATTATTGTTTGATTTCCAGCTAATCTCTTTTTTATCATTGGAACTGTTTTTGTATTATCAGATGGTTGCCATCTGCAATCTATTTCTTTTGAATTCAATAGATACTTTCCCATCTTTTCCATACAATATATTCTGTATATGCCCTTTCCTTCATCTGATTCAAAATAATATCTTGTCAATATTTTTGATTTTACTAACTGGTCTAGTTTATTATTTAATTTGTCTTGTGACTTTGCATCTATTCCTTTCCATTCAAGTAATTGATATAATTGCCTTGATGTTATAAACTCAAAATCATTAACTATTTCTAATATAGCAAAATGAATATCAGTAATATGTCCAATATCAATTTTGTGTACTATTTGATTCATTGATACATATCCATCTTTACCGTCAAATTTTTTTATTTCGCCATCTCTAACTGCAAATGGTGATACTTGTGCTTTTATTTGGTCATCATTAACCATATTTTAACCTCCTCTAGTTACACAACCACTAATTTTATCTTTTTCTTTTCTGGTATAATCTTTTTTATATAAACATCAACAGTTTGTCCATACTCTAAGCCATCTATGTATTCTGCCATACCTACTAAATTTGGCGTTAGTTCAATAAAAATTCCATTTTTATTTTTTTCTGTTTCTCTTACAATTCCTTTAACTTGTGTTTTCTCTTTGAAGTTCTTTACATTGTCTTCCCAAGATCCTAACAATTCTTTATATGATAAAATAACTTTACCTTCATCTCTATCAATAGATTTTACCACAATATCAAGTTTTTGTCCAATTTTAACTCTTTCTGCAGGTGATTTTATTCTTGCTACAGATAAATCCTCTATATGTGCTAAGCCTACAACTCCTCCGCCTATTTCTATAAATACTCCATATGGCTTTATGTTTTTTACTATTCCGCTAATTTTTTGTCCTACTTGTAAATCACTTTTAATCCAGTTTAGAGCATCTTGTTGTACATCTTTTCTTGATAAAATAACATTTCCGTCTTCTTGTACTTCTTTTATTCTAAATTGTACAAATTTATTTACCTTTCCTGTACATAAGCTTTCTCTTGGACATCCATTTTCTGTTGCATTTATTGCTTCTATTTCATTTCTAGGCATTATACCTTTAATTCCGTTTCCAAGGTTTAAATGTAAATTGTAGTTTTCATCACAACTATTTACTACTCCTTGTAATATTTCTTTATCATTTATTACTTTATAAATTGAATCTTTCGTTAATTCATCAGCATTATAATCCCAGCCTTCTGGTGTGAATGGTTGAATACTCATTTGTAAATTATCTCCTTTATCTTGTGTTTTGTACGTATTTATTATACTAAATGAATACGTTTTTTGTCAATGAATTGATAAAAAAACACAAGAAAAGAAACATATTATAGTATGTCTCTTTTCTTATATTTAATAATTTATAAATCTTGTTAGTACTCCAGAATATTTTCCACATTTTATTAAATGCTTTTGAAATTCAAAAGAAATATGTATACATCCATGACTTGTTGGATATCCTGGTCTTCCTCCAAAGTGTACTGCATTTTTCCATCCTATACTATCTCTGCTACCATAATTATATATTTTATGATTCCATCCAGATGTAACATTTGAGGTTGTAATTCCTCCTAAATAAGCTTCAAATTCACTAAAATAATGGTTCACTCCTGATGATGATTTTTCACTTGTTTTAATTTCATAAATTCCTTTACTATTCTTTGTCAATAAGTATGCCCTTTGATTTTTTGTACTAAAGAACATTACACATCCATTTAAATCAAAATCTCCTTTTGCCTTTGTATAAATATGTTCATTATATCCCTTTGGATATGTAAAATGTTGAGCTCCCCAATAATCTGCTTTAGTTCCACCATAATAATAGTATATATTCTTTTTAGCTCCTTCAGGGTAACTATTAGGATTCTTTTTTACTAACATAGCTGCATTATTTATATATGATTCAACTTCTGCTCTAGTCCATTCCGTTTTTACAATATAGCCGTTACCGTGTTTTTCTCCTCCACTTGATGGATCTGTTGCTGCAGATATTACTCTTAATTTACAGGTTGCTGTTTTTTTGTTTGGTAATGTCACCGTTATTTTTGCTGTTCCATATTTTCTTCCTAATATAGTAACATTAGCACCTGTTGTACTAGATACGTTTTTTCCATTTTTGGTAAATGCTACAACACTTGCATCAGAAGTTTTCCAGGTGATATTTTTTGCTTTATATATTGCTGTTGAACTTAATGTAGCTTTTAAATACGCTGTTTTATAATGATCTTTATCTAACATTAGAACCGTTCTATCTAATTTTACTGTTGTTGCTGCTACTGTTACTTTACATACTGCTATTTTTCCATTTGCTGTTTTAGCTGTTATTGTTGCTTTTCCTTCCTTTTTTCCTCCTGTTACTACTCCATTTTTATTTACTGTGGCTACTTTTGTATTGTTGCTTGACCATGTTATTTGATTGCTATCTGTTGATAATTTACTTATTGCTGGTGTTGTTGTCGCTTTTAATGTTAGTTTCTTTCCTGCTTCTATTGTTGATTTGCTCTTATTTAAACTTATCTTTGTTGGTGTTGTTTTAACCTGTATTGTTATCTTTCCTTCTGCTTTGCTTCCATCTTGTGCTATTGCTGTTATTGTTGCTGGTCCATTTCCTACTGCTGTTATTATTCCATTTTTATCTACTGTTGCTACTTTTGTATTACTACTTACCCATGTTACATTTTGATTTTCTGATGTTACTGGTGTTACTTTCTTGTTTACTCTTATTGTCTTTGTTGTACTCATATCTATTACTGTTTGATTTGCTGTTAAATCTATTTTTTGCATCTTTGTTGTTACTTTTACTTTGCTTGTTGCTGTTATTCCATTTGATGTTCTTGCTGTTATTTCTGCTGTTCCATTTTTCTTTCCTTTTATTTCTCCTGTTTTTGAATTTACTTCTGCTACTTTTGTATTATTACTTGTCCATGTTACTGTTTTGTCTGTTGCATCATTTGGTTCTA
>JAFWKV010000022.1 GCA_017511265.1 Clostridia bacterium
CAATGGGGACGGGCTTAAATGAAAACGTGTCAATGGGGACGGGCTTAAATGACACACATTAAAGATGTGTGTCATTTAAGCCCGTCCCCATTGACACGTTTTCATTTAAGCCCGTCCCCATTGACACGTTTTCATTTAAGCCCGTCTCCATTGACACGTTTTTTATATAATATGTCGAAAACTTCTTATAAAACGACAAAACTTCTGTAAATTCACTCTTGGAAAATAATGGAAAACAATATATAATAAAAACAGATTCAAAACAAAGGAGGAATAAATGTGGAAAGTAGCTATAATGAAAAGGACAAGCTATTACAAATCAAAATTACGGAAGAAATTGATGAGTATAGTGCACAAAAGATAAGGAGGAGAATAGATTATGAAATTGAAAGATATATTCCTAAAAAGGTTATATTTGATTTTGATTGTGTTACTTTCATGGACAGCGCAGGAATAGGGCTAATTATAGGAAGATACAAAATTGCTAATATGTTAGGAGCAAAAGTTGAAATTACAAACTTAACACATAGTGTAAAAAAAATATTTGAAATGTCTGGTATTTTAAAATTAATACCAGTTGTAAATTTAGAACAAAAAGTAAGTTAAATTAAAAATATTAGGAGGTACAAAATTGGATAAAAATTTTAATAATGAAATGAGGCTAGAATTCTTAAGCAAATCAAACAATGAAGCCTTTGCACGTATGGCAGTTGCTGCATTTGCATCACAACTTGATCCTACAATAGAAGAACTAGCTGATATAAAAACGGCGGTTTCTGAAGCTGTTACAAATTCAATTATACATGGATATGAGGACAACATAGGAATGGTAACCATCTATGCAAAATTACAAGAAAATAAAATAACAATTGAAGTTTCTGATAGTGGAAAAGGAATTGAAAATATAGATATTGCAAAACAACCACTTTATACGACAAAACCCAATCTTGAAAGATCTGGAATGGGATTTACTATAATGGAAAGCTTTATGGATGAAATATATATTGAATCTATATTAGGATTAGGAACAAAAATTACAATGAAAAAGAAAATAAAATCTCATAAAGAAAATACAGAAGATTATAGTGCTAGTGTTTTAAGGGGGTAAATATATTGTATTGCAATGACACACAAAGCATATTAAAAGCACAAAATGGTAATCAAGAAGAAATGACAAAACTAATAGAAAACAATAATCGGACTTATATGGAGCATAGCTAAAAGATTTAGTAATAGAGGATATGAGCTAGATGATTTATATCAGATAGGCTGTATGGGATTTATAAAAGCTATAAAAAGATTTGACGAAAATTTTGGAGTTAAACTTTCAACATATGCTGTGCCATACATATTAGGAGAACTAAAGAGGTTTATACGAGATGATGGACTTGTTAAAGTGAGCAGAAGTATAAAAGAAATGAATGTAAAGATTCGAGAATTACAAAGAGATTATTTTAATAAAAATGGTAAAGAAATTACAATTAATAAAATTTCAAAAGAGTTAAAAATTTCAAAAGAAGAAGTTGCAATGGTACTAGAAAGTAGTAATCCAGTTACATCAATTGAAGATACAAGCTATAGAGATGCAAAAACAGATAAAACAATAAGCATATTAGAAAAGATTTCGTCTGGAAAGGATGAAGCAAATATGATATCAGACAGATTAACAGTAAAAGAATTAATAAACAATTTAGACGATAAAGAAAGAAAAATTATTATGCTTAGATATTATAGTGAAAAAACACAAATGCAAGTTGCAAAAATACTTGGAATAACACAAGTACAAGTCTCTAGAATTGAGAAAAAAATATTAAACAAAATGAAGACTGAATTAATTTCATAGGGGGTGGAAAAAATAAAAAAATATGCAATATATTTTGTGACATTTATAACTATTTGTTTCTTACTGCCTGCATTACTAACCACCAGAAAAAAAGAAGTAAGCAGTCAGATAGAAGAATTACCTGACAATACCGAAGCAGCAAAGCAAGAAGAACAACCAAGTAAAAATACTGAACCATATGAATACAAAAAATATGGAACTATTAAATTATTACATAATAAAACTGGAGAAATTGAAGAATTACCTTTAGACACTTACCTATATAATGTTGTTTCAAGCGAAATGCCTGCAGACTTTGAACTTGAAGCTTTAAAAGCTCAAGCAGTAGTTGCAAGAACATATACAATTTATCAAATAAGTCACTCAAATGGAAAACATGGAGAAGCGGATATATGTGATGATTCGAACTGTTGCCAAGCATGGATATCAAAAGAAGAACGCTTTGAAAAATGGGATGAAAATGTGAGAGAAAGTAATTGGAATAAAATAACCCAAGCTGTTGATAGTACGGCAGGCAAAATAATTACATATAATGGAGAACCAATAGATGCATTTTTTCACTCAAATAGTGGAGGAAAAACAGAAGTACCTGTAAATGTATGGGGAGGAAGCAATTTTCCATATTTGCAAAGTGTTGAAACAGCAGGAGAAGAAGGATACACACAATATAGCTCAAGTGTATCTTTAACTAAAACAGACTTAATAAATAAATTAAAAGAAAAGCATCCTGAATTAGAAATTAATTTTAATTCAGATGATGCAATTAAAATTTTAGAATTTACTGATGGAAACAGAGTAAAAACAATCAAATTTGGGAACATTCAAATTTCTGGAGTAGAAGTAAGAGCTGTTTTAGGACTAAAGTCTGCTAATTTTGACGTAAAAATAGATGGTGAAAATGTCATTTTTTCTGTTGTAGGATATGGTCATGGAGTAGGCATGAGCCAAACAGGTAGTGACAGTATGGCAAAAAACGGAAGTAATTATGAAGACATAATTAAGCATTTTTATACAGGAGTCGAAATTACAGAAATTAATTAAGAGAAAAACATTTGAGGAATGTCAAAGATTTGATGTAGGTGTAATACTTGTTAAACATTACGACCTTGTTGTCGCTTCCCATTCTAAAAAAGGTAGGGAAGCTCCAGACGACTTCACTTCGCTCCGCCTACGCGGTCTACATTTTTTAACAAGTATTACACCTACATCAAATCTTTGACATTCTTCAAATGTTTTTCTTTTAATAATTTGAATAATTTTGATAATAATGGCAATACTTCTAGTAAATAACTATTTAAGGAGGAGTATATGAGAAGAGATACTAGGAGAAGACAAGAGAGCGAGAAATGGTGGGAAGACAAGAGAATAATTATAAGTGGAGCAGTAATCCTTGCCATAATTGTACTTATTATGGGAATTTCAATTTATTCAAAAAATCTAATTGACGATACAAGTAAGGTTAATCCAAACCAAATAATTAGCCTAACACCCGAAGAGGAGATAAAAGAAAATACAGAAAGTGCAAGTAGTACTATAGGAAATAAAATAAATGAAACAGAAGAAACACAAACAAATAATACAAATGTAAATACTTCAGCAAATACAAACAAAGAAAATACTAAAAAAAATAATACAACAAATACAACATCAGCCAAAGAAACTGCAGAAAAGATAACAAAAAAGAATTCTGAAAACAAAAAAGAAGAAAACAATTCAAAAGAAGATGAGAAAAAGGATACAAAGCAAACAAGTAATAATGCTGAAAAAATATCATTTGATTGGCCAGTAAAAGGGGACATATTAAAAAAATTTTCTATAGACAATTTATTATATTCTTCTACATTACAAGAATGGACGGTTCATAATGGAATAGATATTAAAGCTGATAAAGCATCAGTTGTATCTGCAGCAGCTGATGGAGTAGTTAAATCTATAAAAAATGATCCAAGATATGGATTAACAGTTACAATAGAACATTCAGATGGATATAAAACTGTTTATTCTAATCTGTTAACTGCTGAATTTATAGTTGAGGGTGAAAAAGTAAGTAAAGGACAAAATATAGGTACTGTAGGTAATACTGCTAATTTTGAAGTTGCTGATGACTTTCATTTGCATTTTGAGATTTTAAAGGATAGCGAGTATATAGATCCAATGATTTATTTGAAATAAAAAAAGATCTTATTAGATCTTTTTTTTTATGAACTTTTTGTGAAATTTTTGAAAAAAGTATTGACAGCATCAAAAATAGGATATAATATATACAAAGATTAGCAGACCAACAAAAAGAGTGCTAAAATTTATGGAAAGAAGGGAGCAAAATATATTGGAAGAAAACGAGAGCATAGAAAAAGATACAAAAATTGAAGAAAGTCAAAATGATGTAATAGAAAATAATACAGAAGTAGTTCCAAAAACAGAATATGATGAACTTGAAGATAGATATAAAAGAGTTCATGCAGAATTTGAAAACTACAAAAAAAGAAGTAGTAAAGAAAGAACAAATCTTTATGGTTCAGTACTAGGAGATGTTGTAGAAGCA
The DNA here is from genome assembly GCA_017511265.1 of Clostridia bacterium. Classification (GTDB taxonomy): domain Bacteria; phylum Bacillota; class Clostridia; order TANB77; family CAG-508; genus CAG-269. Next base: position 4,386 of record JAFWKV010000022.1, read on the forward strand.
ATGCTACCAGTATTAGATAATCTTGAAAATGCAGTTAAAGTTGAAACACAGGATGAAAGTTATAAACAAGGAGTAGAGCTTGTACTAAAACAATTTAAAGATGTACTTATATCAAAAGGAGTACAAGAAATACCAGCAGTTGGAGAAACATTTGATCCAGCAGTTCATGAAGCCGTAAGTAGTATACAAGATGAGTCTAAAGGAGTACAAGAAATTGTACAAGAATACAGAAAGGGCTACAAGATTGGAACTAGAGTAATTCGCCATAGTATGGTTGTAGTTGCTAATTAATATGAAAAAAGTAATGAAAATAGTAGGACTAATAGCTTTAATAATTTTAGTGTTAATATGTATAATCTTAATAAATAAAAAATTACAAGCAAATAAAGTTAAAAAAATAACGGAAAGTGCTGACATATACATTACATATGTAGATTATACTGCTTCGATAACTCCTAAAAAAGGTACATATGACCTAATAAATATAAAAGAAAAAAAATTATATCAAATCAACTGGAAAGTTAAAAATCAAGAAATAACAAGCGGTATTTCTGAATTTCTGAATTATACATATAAAATAAATACTAGAAATATATCAGATGATGAAATTAGTCAATTATTAGATTTAATAGATGAGGAAAAAGAAAAGACTAAAAATCAACAAAAAAGCAAAAATAAAGAAAAATCTTATATTCCACCTGATGTTCCACCTGAAGATTTATTAGAAAATCATTTTAATATAGAATATAAAGGTGAAACTGTTTCATTAGATGGACTACCATTTAGTTATTAATTTTAAAAATATATAAAAATTCGAGGTAACCCCTCAAAGAAAGGAAGTAAAAAATTATGGGAAAAATTATTGGTATCGACTTAGGTACAACAAACTCATGCGTATCAGTTATGGAAGGAGGAGAAGCAGTAGTAATACCAAATAGCGAAGGCTCAAGAACAACTCCATCTGTAGTAGCATTTTCTAAAAATGGAGAAAGATTAGTTGGACAAATAGCAAAACGTCAAGCAGTTACAAACCCAGATAATACAGTTATTTCAATTAAAAGAAAAATGGGAACAGCAGAAAAAGTAAAAATAGAAGGCGATGAATTCACACCACAAGAAATATCAGCAATGATATTACAAAAACTAAAAACAGATGCAGAAAATTATTTAGGACAAAAAGTTACACAAGCTGTTATTACAGTTCCAGCTTACTTTAACGACAGCCAAAGACAAGCAACAAAAGATGCTGGTAAAATAGCTGGATTAGAGGTTTTAAGAATTATAAACGAGCCAACAGCAGCAGCATTAGCTTATGGAATGGATAAAGAACAAGACCAAAAAATAATGATTTATGACTTAGGTGGAGGTACATTTGATGTATCTATACTAGATATTGGTGATGGTGTATTTGAAGTTTTATCTACAGCAGGAAATACACACTTAGGTGGAGATGACTTTGATGAAGCTATAATTAACTACTTAGTAGATGAATTTAAAAAATCAAATGGAATCGACTTAAAAGCTGACAAAATGGCAATGCAAAGACTTAAAGAAGCAGCAGAAAAAGCAAAAATCGAGCTTTCTGGTGTACAACAAACAAACATAAACTTACCATTTATTACAGCTGATAGTACAGGACCAAAACATTTAGATGTAACATTAACAAAAGCTAAATTTGACGAATTAACACATGACTTAGTAGAAGCAACTGCAGGACCAGTTAATCAAGCACTTAAAGATGCAGGACTAACAGCAAATGACATTCACAAAGTATTATTAGTTGGTGGTTCTACAAGAATTCCAGCTGTACAAGATGCAGTTAAAAGAATTACAGGAAAAGATGCAGATAAAGGTATCAACCCTGATGAATGTGTTGCAATCGGTGCAGCAATTCAAGGTGGTGTACTTTCTGGTGATGTAAAAGACTTAGTACTACTTGATGTTACACCATTATCACTTGGTATTGAAACTTATGGTGGAGTATTTACAAAACTAATTGAAAGAAACACAACAATACCAACTAAAAAATCTCAAGTATTTTCAACAGCAGCAGATGGTCAAACAAGTGTAGAAGTACATGTTCTTCAAGGTGAAAGAGAAATGGCAGCATACAATAAAACACTAGGAAGATTCCAATTAACAGGAATTCCAGCTGCACCAAGAGGAGTACCTCAAATTGAAGTAACCTTTGATATAGATGCAAATGGTATAGTTCACGTATCTGCTAAAGATATGGCAACAGGAAATGAACAAAATGTATCTATTACAGCATCTACAAACTTAACAGATGAAGATATTGATAAAGCTGTAAAAGATGCTGAAGCACATGCTGAAGAAGATAAAAAGAGAAAAGAAGAAATTGAAATAAAAAATAATGCTGAAAGTTTAGTATATAACAGTGAAAAAACATTAAATGAATTAGGTGACAAAATAAGTGGAGAAGAAAAATCTAAAGTTGAAACAGAAATAGAAAATACTAAAAAAGCATTAGAAACAAACGATTCAGCGCAAATTAAAGAAGCTACAGAAAAATTAACAAAAGTATTCTATGATATGAGTGAACAACTTTACAAAAATGCAAATCCAGGAGCAGGAGTTGATCCAAATGCTGCTGCAGGAGCAACAGATAATGGAGCCGACAATAATGCAGAAGGTAATGATGGAAATGTTTATGATGCAGACTATAAGGTTGAAGACGACAATAAATAGTTAAAACGAATGAAAAGCTTCGTCTTGCTTTGTTAGATGAAATTGATAAATCCTCAGCGTATACACATACGCTTCCGGTATTATCAATTTCATCTGCCTAGCAATACTTGCTTTTGATTCGTTTTAACATGTCTTAACTATTGATAACCTGTTTTGATTCGATTTTGAAAAATGATAAAAATAATAGTAACAATTATTTTTAGAAAAGAGGAAAAAATGGCAAGTAAAAGAGATTACTATGAAGTTTTAGGTGTTAGCAAAAACGCAACTGATGATGAATTAAAAAAAGCATATAGAAAACTTGCAAAAAAGTATCATCCAGATGCAAACCCAGATAACAAAAAAGAAGCGGAAGCTAAATTTAAAGAAGTAAATGAAGCCTACGAAAATCTATCAGATCCACAAAAAAGAAAAATGTATGACACATTTGGACACGATGGCCCACAAGGAGGATTTGGCGGAGCAGGAGGACCATTCGGTGGTCAAGGCGGATATTACTCATATTCTAGTGGATTCGATGGATTTGGCGATTTTGGTGATTTAGGAGATATATTCTCATCAATATTTGGCGGTGGACGCAGTTCAAGAAGAAGAAATGGTCCAGCAAGAGGAGCTGATTTAAATGTTAATCTAGAAATAACATTTGAAGAGGCTTTCTTAGGTGTGGAAAAAGAAATTACTATTTCAAGGAATGAAACTTGTGATACATGTCATGGAACAGGTGCAAAACCAGGAACATCTGTTACAAAGTGCTCTATGTGTAATGGAACAGGTCAAGTAAGACAAGTACAAAATACAATTCTTGGACAAATGCAAACAACAAGAACATGTAATAATTGCCATGGTACAGGGGAAGTGATAAAAGAACCTTGTGAAACGTGTAGAGGCAAAGGAAAAGTGAGAAAACAACCAAAAATAAAAGTTAAAATTCCTGCAGGAATTGGAGATAAGCAAACAGTAGTCCTAAGAGGAGAAGGAGAACACGGCGAAAAAGGAGGAATGAAGGGGGATTTATATATAACCCTTAGAATAAAAAGACACAGAGTATATTCAAGAGATGGAAATACAGTTTTATGCAATGTTCCAGTTACAATTACACAAGCAACTTTAGGTGCTGAACTTAAAATTCCTATGGTAGATGGAAGCACAGAAAACTTTAGAATTCCAGAAGGAACACAAACAGGAACAAAATTTACAATAAGAGGCAAGGGATTTAAATCTGTACATTCTTCATCACAAGGTGATTTTGTGTTTACTGTTGTTGTGCAAACACCTAAAAAACTTACAAGTGAACAAAGAAAATTGCTTACGGAATTAGCAAAAACAATGAATGAACAGCCCCCAATTAAGAAAAAAGGAATATTTTTCTAAAAAATGTTGCAAAAAATAGGAATACATAGTATAATATTATAGTGGGAAAAATAATATATAGTAAAGATATAAAAAGTGAGGTAAAAAAATGGAATATTTGTACATACTAAGAGAAGCATTAGTGTGGATAACAACAATATTTTGGATATACCAAATTTTAGTAAGCTTATGTTCATTAATCAAATTAAAAGACAAACCACTATTAGTAAATAAAGAGCACAAATTTATGGCTATTATACCAGCACATAATGAGGAAAATGTAATAGCAAATTTATTAGAGAGTTTAAAAAATCAAAATTATAACAAAGACTTATATGATGTATATGTAATTGCGGATAACTGCACAGATAATACTGCAAAAATAGCAAAGGAACATGGAGCAATAGTATATAAAAGATTTGATAGTAAAAACAAAACAAAAGGTGCTGCATTAGATTGGTTTTTACAACAAAAAATTGAAGAAAATGCAGATTATGATGCTTTATTTATATTTGATGCAGATAATATAGTAGATACAAACTTTATTAAAAATATGAATAAAAAGCTTTGTCAAGGTGAAGATGTTGTTCAAGGATATAGAGATATTAAAAATCCAACAGACAATTGGATTTCATCTGGATATGCAATATTCTATTGGATGATGCATAGATTTTATCATTTAGCAAGATATAATTTGGGATTATCACCATTATTAAATGGAACAGGATTTATGGTTAATTTCAATATTATAAAACAAGAAGGCGGATGGAAAACTGAAACTTTAACAGAAGATATAGAATTTTCATTAAGAAGAATTGTAAAAGGAAAAAGATTAGGATGGGCAACAGATGCTATAGTGTATGACGAGCAACCAACAGATTTTGCACAAAGCTGGAATCAAAGAAGCAGATGGTCAACAGGACATATACAATGTATAGAAAAATATACAAAACCATTAGCAAAAGCAGTAAAAGAACATAAAACAGTAATGAATTTTGATGGATTTCTATATTTAATGGGAACATTTCCAATGCTTATAGTTTCTCTAATTATATTATTAACAAATATTATAATGTATTCAGCAAATGAACTAACTTCAGCAGAATTTGTTGTGAATGTATTAATGTTTGTAGTAACAACATTTTGTTTACAAGGGTTATCTGCAATGTTTGTAATGTTTTTAGATAGAAGACCAATTAAGCCAATGGTAAAAGGATTACTATGCTATCCATTATTTTTGTTAACATGGCTTTTAATAAATTTAAAATGTTTAATAAAAAGAGAAACAACTTGGAAAAAAATCGAACATGTTAGAAATATAAAAGTAAATGATGTAAAAATAGCAGACTGAAAAAAGGTTGTCAATGGGGACGGGCTTAAATGACACACATTTTTAATGTGTGTCATTTAAGCCCGTCCCCATTGACAACCTTTTTCTTTAGTTGAACTTTATCTTGACAAAATTTTAAAATCATTATAAAGTATAGTCAATGTTAAGTAGGTGTACGTCAATTCTAAGTAGAGAGGATGTAAAAATGAGTACAAAACTTAATTGCTGGCTTGGAAGAACTGCATATCAAATTATGCCTGATAGGTTCTGCAAATTAGATGAGAATCTTCGGGCGATACCAGGAAGGACAATAAAAGCATGGAACGACAGAATGCCTAACTGGCAACCAGGAACAGATGGAGAATATACAAATGACTATTATTATTGTGGTAATTTAAAGGGAATTACATCAAAGCTGGAATATATAAAAAGTTTAGGCTTTGACCTAATATATATTACTCCAATTGAAGAAAGTCATTCATATCACCATTACAATCCTGCAAATCATCTTGAAATTGACCAATGGCTTGGAGACTGGCATGATTTTACCACTATGTGTGAAAAAGCCCATAATCTAAAAATACTAATAATAGTAGATATAGTATGTAATCATACAGGAATTCACAGTATTTATTATGAAAACCCTGAATATTCACATTGGTATAAACGAGAGCAAAATGGAGAAATCTCATTTTGGTGGGGATTTAAAGACCTGCCAGAATGTAACACAATAGATAAAAGCTATCAAGATGAAATGACTAAGGTAATTGCAAAATATCTAAAAATGGGAGCAGATGGGATTAGATTAGACTTAGGAGAGAACTTACCAAAAGAATTTTTAAATGCAATTTCAAGAGTTAAAAAAGAATTTCCTGATACAATTTTTATCGGGGAAATGTGGGGGATAGCTACAGACAAAAACTATGAAGATGCTAAAATTCTTGACGGACAGCTTGATTCTGTTATGAACTATCCTCTTACAGATGCTATTCTTAGATGGACTAGATGGGGAAAAGTAGGGCACTTCAAGTATAATTTTGAAAGAGTATACAATGAATATCCTGTAAATGTCCAAAATTTGTTGTTCAATAATATTGCTACACATGATACACCAACTACAATGACAATGTTAGTTGGCGAGAAGATGAATGACGATGTATTTAAAGACAGAATATGGGATATAGAAGAACCATGGAGGCAAGAAGATAGTTTTGATACATATGGCTTCAGAGAATTTGAGGCTGAACATGATGAAATTGTAGGAGATGAGTATATAAGAGCTAAAGAGCTTACTAAAATAGCAATAGCAATTTTATACACTATTCCTGGAATACCATGTATATATCAGGGTACTGAGATTGCAGATACAGGTTATAAAGACCCATTTAATCGAAAACCTTATGATTGGAATAAAGAAGAAGCAGATATGAAGCAATTTGTTGCAAGTATGGGGCAATATCGAAAAGAAAATTCTGACATTCTTGCAGAAGGCAAAGCAAAAATTGAAATGATTTCTTCAGATATTCTTATATTATCAAGGAGTATAAATAACGGAAATCAAATTTACTTAGCTGTAAATCGTACAGAACATTATCAAAATATTTGCTTACCGAATAATAGTGAACAGCTAAAAGTGATTTTTGCAAAAGCAAATTGTTCAAAAACTGGACTAAATGGATATGGAATATTGATTGCAAGGCAGTAAAAACAAAAAAGCACTACAATTGTAGTGCTTTTTTGCTTAATTATAACTGCTTAGTGTATAATTTAACCATTTTTGGATAAAATAATTAAAAATAATTTATTTAAAGGTGAGTCTAAATTGAAAAAATTAAATAAAAGGAAAATAATAATAGGAAGTATTTTAATAGTAACAGGCATAGTATTAACAATAATATTGCTTAAAAACAATGAAGTGGAAGCACTTTCAAAATATGGTTCAAGAGGAAGTGAAGTAAAAACTATACAAGATAAATTAAAAAGATGGGGATATTATAATGGTAGTGTAGACGGAATTTATGGTTCTAAAACAGTAGCAGCTGTAAAAAAATTTCAACAGAAAAACGGATTAACTGTAGATGGAATTGCAGGACCTAAGACCCTTGCAGCAATGGGAATAAATTCAAGTAGTTCAGGAAGCAGTGGTAGCTCTGGAAGTAATGCTTCTGATATTACACTACTTAGTAAGCTTATTTATGGAGAAGCAAGAGGAGAGCCATATACAGGACAAGTTGCTGTTGGTGCTGTAATAATGAATAGAGTAAAAAGTAGTTCTTTTCCTAATACTATTGCTGGGGTAATATATCAACCTGGTGCATTTGATGCTGTTTCTGATGGACAAATTAATATGACTGCAAATAGTACTGCAAAAAAAGCTGCACAAGATGCAATGAATGGATGGGATCCTTCTTATGGAGCGATTTATTATTTTAATCCGAGTACAGCAACTAATAAGTGGATTTGGTCAAGGCCTATGACTGTAACTATTGGAAAACACAGATTTTGCAAGTAAAACTAAATAAAAAATAGTATAATTGCTTTTTTATAATGTTTATATAAAATAACTTAAGGTTGATATTATAAATAAAGAAAATCTGCGTAAGCGACCAAACGAGCGAAGCGAGTGCGATTGGAGCAAGCTACAGACTAGTGATTTTTTAGTTCGTAGCTTGCGACACACAAAGATTTTCGTATTTATAATATCAACACTTAAGTTATAATGATAATTTAGTAAAAAAGCAATTATACTATTTTTTATTTAGTTCTACGGCACTTTCTAGTGCTAACTTAATCATATTGTTTAAGCCTTTTTCACGTTCTTCAGCAGTAGCTTGAACAGGCTTATCAGAATTTAAATCGACAACACTCATTAAGCAAGCAGCTTTTTTGTCAAGAACTTTAGCTGTATAAAATAAAGCAAAAGCTTCCATTTCTACACCTGATATTGTAAGCTCATTAGGAACTCTCTTTAAAAGTTCATTAGAACCAGTAGTGATATATGAATCAAAACAATCTGTACATAAAGTAGTACCATTTAATAATTTAATATTCATTTCATTTGAAGTAGCTGAAATTATATTATTTAGGTTTGAATCAGACTGTACTAGATGACAATCTTCATTATTCATTGTTAAAGCAAAATTGCTTTCTGAATAAGTCTGCTCAGATAATATAATATCAAATAATTTTAAACTAGTGTCATAACCACCACATGAACCAATACGGATTATATTTTCTACATTATAAAATTTATATAATTCATAACAATATATACCCATGCTAGGCATTCCCATCCCAGATGCCATAACTGTTAATTCAGTTCCTTTATAAGTTCCTGTATAAGCATAGATATTTCTAACAGAATTTACTAATTTATAGTTGTCCAAAAAATTTTCTGCAATATATTTTGCTCGCAATGGGTCACCTGGCATAATTACAGTTCTTGAAATATCTCCCAAATTTGCTTGATTGTGAGGAGTAGACATAACAACCATTCCTTTCATTTTAATTACATCTGTAAAATGTGTAATTAGTATTATTTTTTAATAAAACTTTTCCATCATATATAGAAGCACCATCCTGTGATTCTAAAGGTATTTCAAAGTAAATAGGACATACAAATTGCTGATCTAAATTATTTGTAATATGTATATCAAAAGATACAGAACTTGCAATTGAACTTAAGGTTACAGCACATCTTTTTAATAGTGAACCATCATATGCAATTTGACTAAATGCGTCTGGCAATGTGTAATCAATTTTTATATTATTATTTACATAGCCTAAAGTAAGTGGATTGGCACAATTATTAAATAAAGTTGGAGTAGTTAAATCATTAGTATCTTCAGATGAGATATTAAAATGTAAATCATTTTCAATTTTGTTTTCTTCTATATGCTTTGAAGTGGCAAAGTCATTTAAACTTTTGTAATATAAGTTTGGTGTTCCAGCTTCAGGCTTTTTTACAAAGTTTATATTATCTATATATACATCTTTTAGAGTGTTTTTATATGTTAACTCTTCTTGCACTGGCCTTAAAAATATTGCTATATCGGTATATTGATACAAATTATGTATGTTTAGAGTAGAGTTTTGCATTACTTCTGCATTGCTATCAGCACTGCTAAATAGTGTGATATCATTTATTGTGAATATCTTTTCTTCATTTTTATTTGCTATTTCAAGTATTTGCTTTTCAAAGTTGCTTTTATTAATATAACCTCTAGATACGGTATAGCTTAAAAATGTAAAAATCAATACCAATATGGCTAGTACAAATATGCGCTTTATTTCTGGTAATGGCGTAATCTTTTTATCCATTTTTTCCTCCTATGTAATACATATATTATATTATTATATTTTATTAATTAAATCAAGCATATATACTTGATTTTTTTAAGATTTTGAAATAAAATATAAACAATGTAAAAGCAAGGAGAGTAGAAATGTTAATAGAACAAATAATATTTGCAGTAATAGCTTTGAGTCTACTTGTAATGATAGTTATGAAGATGATAAAAAATAATGACAAAAGTTATATTGCAATAATAATTATATCCATAATTGGAATTTTAATTGATTGTATTGAACTTATATTTAATATTCAAATGCCTATAATACTTATAATTATAAGGTATGTGCTTTCTATAGTGATACCTATAGTATTAATTGGGATTGAAAAAAGAGGGACATGCTTTCTAGAATTGAAAAATATATTTAAAGCAAAATTTTATTTACATATAGGAAATACTAAAGCTGCAAAAGATGCTTTAATTGTAATAACAAATAAATATCAAAATAATTATTCTGCACATAAAATGCTAGCTGAAATTTACGAATTAGAAGGCGGGATGAGAAAAGCAATAGATGAATATGTACAAGCTATAGACATAAATAAAAAAGACTATGACTCTTATTATCAAATTGCAAACCTGTTAACACAATTTGATAAAAAAGAAGAAGCACAAGAAATGTTGACAAATTTATTACAAAAAAAACCAGATTATAGCAAAGCCACAGAATTATTAGGAGAACTATTAATAGAAAAAGAATTATATAAAGAAGCGGTAAGTGTATATACAGAAGGTTTAAAATATAATCCAACTAGTTTTGATTTAAACTATAATCTAGGTATAGCATTTACAATGTTAAATGATTTTCAAAGTGCAAAGTTATATTATGAAAAAGCTGCAGAGTTTAATTCACTTGCCTATAACACAAAATATAGTTTAGCTGAAATTGCAATGATTTTTAAAGAACTTGATGAGGCTGAAAAATATTTTTTAGAAGTGCTTGAAGAAGAAAATAGCGAATTAGAGGCTGATACCTACTATGAACTTGCAAAAATTAATATTATAAAAGGAGAAAAAGAAAAGGCGATATATTATGCAAACATTGCAATAGAAGTTGATGCAAGAAAAATTGTTCAAAAAATAAAAAATGAAGATGTATTTATACCTATAATTGCAAAAATTAATATACCATTTAATTTAGATGCTCTTAATGATAATGAGAAAAAAGCAAAATTAACGCCAAAAGATATTATGGCTAAAGAACACTTGGAGGAAATGGTTGATAAAACTAGAAAACTAGGATATAGTGACATTGAAATTTTAAATAGAAATAAAAAAAGAGAACAAAATGAATTAGAAAGTGATGAATTCATAGAAAACAAAGAAAGGGATACATAATGAAAAGAATAAAAGAAAAGCATCTAAAAATAATATACATTATTCTAATAACGAGTATTGCAATTGCCTTTGCAATACTTATGCCAATAAATTCAGGTCCTGACGAAATTATGAAAATGGATATTTGCAAATTTATTGCAGAGCACAACAGTTTGCCACACGGAGGAGAAGATGCAGTACGAGACGCAACATGGGGAATTTCGTATGGATTTACGCCAATTCTTTCATATATTATTGGTGGAATATTTATGAAGATAACAGGAATATTTACTCAAGATATTCATGCTTTATATGTTTCAGCGCGTTTGGTTAGTTGTATATGTTATTCTATAATGGGAATATTTGTTATAAAAATTGGAGACAAACTTTTCAAAAATAAATACTGTAAATGGATATTTATTACATTTACTACAATGCTTCCACAAGTATTATTTTTAGGTTCATACATAAATAATGATGCCTTAGCGTTAATGTCAATAGCAATTATAGTATATGCTTGGATATTAGGGCTAGAGAGTAAATGGAGTATAAAATCGTCTATTACTTTAGCAATTGGAATTGGATTATGTGCATTATCATATTACAATGCTTATGGTTACATATTAACAAGCATGATAATTTTCGTAGTTTATTATGCAGTAAATAAAATAAACTATAAAGAATTTTTAAAAAAAGGAATATTAATTTCATTTATAACACTTGCAATATGTGGGTGGTGGTTTGTAAGAAGCTATATTATATATAATGGTGACATTTTAGGAATGAGAACAACTGACGAATATGCTGAAAAATATGCAATAGAAGAATTAAAACCATCAAATAGATCAACTCCACAAAATACTGGGATGAGTTTATATACAATGTTAATAAAAGAAAAATGGATATATATGACATTAAAGAGCTTTATCGCTGTATTTGGTGGAATGGAAATAGGTATGCCAACATATATATATGCACTATTTTTATTAGCATTTTTAATAGGATTCATAAGCTATGCAATTAAATTCTTCAAAAAAGGACACTTTAAAAATATGGATACAAACAAAAAAATATTAGAATTTGCATTTATATTCAATATATTTCTTCCAATAGGATTAAGTTTTTACTATTCATATTTTAGTGATTTTCAGCCACAAGGAAGATACATAATGCCTATGTTAATTCCATTTATGTGTTTTATAACATTAGGAATATCAAATGCTATAGAAAAATATATAAAACAAGATAAAACAAAAAGAATAATACAAATAATAATAGCAATTATGCCTGTAATGCTAACAATAAACTGTGTTATTCATTCAATACTTTATTATGCAAGTATAAAAGGAGAGTAAATATGATAGGATTTAATGTACCACCAGTAATAGGAACAGAAGAAAAATATGTAAAAGAAGCAATAGCAAGCCACAAGATTTGTGGAGATGGAGAATTTACAAAAAAATGCAGTAAATGGATGAAAAATAAGTTTAATGCAAAAGAAGTATTACTTACAACTTCATGTAGCTCTGCTCTTGAAATGGCAGCTCTTTTATCTGACATACAACCAGGGGACGAAGTAATAATGCCTGCATATACTTTTGTATCTACAGCAAATGCTTTTGTATTAAGAGGAGCAAAAATTGTATTTGTTGACATTAGACCAGACACGATGAATATAGATGAAAAATTAATAGAAGCTGCTATAACAGATAAAACAAAAGCAATTGTACCAGTCCACTATGCTGGTGTAAGCTGTGAGATGGATACAATTATGGATATTGCTAAAAGACATAATTTAAAAGTTATAGAAGATGCAGCACAAGGAGTTATGGCAAAATATAAAGACAAGTATTTAGGAACAATAGGAGATATTGGATGTTATAGCTTTCACGAAACTAAAAATTATAGCATGGGTGAAGGTGGTGCAGTAGTTTTTAAAAATAATGATTATACTGAACTTGCAGAAATAATTAGAGAAAAGGGAACAAATAGAAGCAAATTTTATAGAGGAGAAATAGATAAATATACATGGGTTGAATATGGCTCATCATATTTGCCTAGTGATATTAATGCAGCATATTTGTGGGCAGAACTTGAAAAAGCAGATGAAATTAATAATAATAGATTAGCAACTTGGAGTTTTTATAATGACAATTTGAAGGAGCTTGAAGATAAAGGATATATTGAAAGACAATTTATTCCTAAAGAATGTACACATAATGCTCATATGTATTATATAAAGACTAAAGATTTGGATGAGAGAACAAATTTAATTAAGTTTTTAAAAGAGCATGGTGTACAGGCTGTATTCCATTATGTACCTTTACATACTGCTCCAGCAGGAATAAAGTATGCCAGATTCTTTGGTGAAGATAAGTATACAACCAAGGAAAGTGAGAGATTACTTCGATTACCTATGTACTATGGATTAAAGCAAGAGGATAAGGAAAAAGTTGTTGAGTTAGTTAAGAGTTTTTATATGTGATACTTTGGGGACGGAGAAAAAAGTATCACTTGAGGAGAAAGAAAAATGAAGTTGTCAATTAGAACCGTCCCCATTGACAATTTCAAGGAGGCAAGTGGTGAAAAAGCTAGCAATAATTGGAGCAAATGATTTTCAAAATCCTTTAATTCTAAAAGCAAAAGAATTAGGTTATGAAACCCATGTATTTGCTTGGAAAGATGGAAGTATTGGAGAAAAAACGGCAGACTATTTCTATCCAATAAGCATTGTTGAGAAAGAACAAATTTTAGAACAATGCAGAAAAATAGGAATAGATGGAATTACAACAATTGCATCAGATTTAGCAACTGTTACAGTAAACTATGTTGCAAAAGAAATGGATTTACCAGGGAATAGCTTGGAATGTAATAAAAAGTCAACAAATAAATATGAGATGAGAAAAGCCTTTAGAGATGCAGGAGTTCAAACATTAAAATTTCAAAAGGTACAATCCATAAATGACATAGATAAATTAGAAAATATGGAATATCCACTTATAGTTAAACCTACAGATAGATCTGGAAGTAGAGCCATAACAAAGGTTTATGGTAAAACTGAATTACAAGAGGCCATAAATAAAGCCTTAGAGAATTCATTTGAAAAAGGAGCAATTGTAGAAGAATACATTGAAGGACAAGAATACAGTGCTGAAGGAATAACATATAATGGTAAGCATAAATTTTTAGCTATAACAAAAAAAGCAACAACTGGAGCACCACATTTTATAGAGACTGGACATATTGAACCAGCAGGATTGAGCAATGAATTGGAGCAAAAGGTATATAAAGAACTAGAAAAAGCATTAACAGCATTGGAAATTACCAACAGTGCAACACACTCTGAATTTAAAATAAATAACAAAGGTGAAGTAAAAATAATTGAAATAGGTGCACGTATGGGAGGAGACTGCATAGGCTCAGATTTAGTACAAATATCAACTGGCTATGATTTTATAAAAATGGTTATAGATGTAGCTGTTGGAAATGAGCCAGTATTTGAAAAAATAACGCAACCTAAAGTAGCTTCTATAAAGTTCATTTTTAATGAAAAAGATATGCAAGATTTTGAGAAAATTCAAAGAAAAATGCCAGACATAATATACAGAACAAGTAAAATAGAACCAATAGGAACACGAAAAGTAGTTGATAGCTCAACAAGATTTGGCTTTTATATAATGGCAACTGATACTGTAGATGAAATAAGGTGGTTATTTAATAATGAATGAAGAAAACAATGTAGTAAAGCAAAAAACGACTGAAAGAAAAAGTAAAAAAAATTTAGTAAAAAATATTATAATTTTACAAGCAATAATTTTAGTATATACATTAGCATCAGTTGCAGCAAAATTTGCATCAGGTGAAGAATTTTTAAGTTTTAAATTTATAGTGTTTTATGGTTTAGAAATTTTTATACTTGGAGTTTATGCAATTTTGTGGCAACAGATTATAAAAAAATTTGAAATCTCCATTGCTTATGCGAACAGGGCAATGGCGCTTCTTTGGTCACTTGTATGGGCTGTTGTGTTTTTCCATGAGACAATAACAATAAAAAATGTAATAGGAGTAATAATTGTTGTTATAGGCACAATTATAGTAAATAGTGATGAATAGTTATTTAATATTAATATTTTCTGTTTTAATTTCTACCTGTTCGCAAATATTACTGAAAAAGGCAAGTAACATTGAATATAGTACAAAAATAAGAGAATATTTAAATTGGAGAGTAATTGTAGGCTATATAATAATGGTAATTTCTACAATTCTAACTATTATAGCATTTAAAGGCTTAGACTATAAAAATGGACCAATCATTGAGTCTTTGGGATATGTGTTTATTTTATTTTTAGGTAAATGGTTTTTACAAGAAAAAATCACAAAGAAAAAAATTATAGGCAACGGATTGATTTTATTTGGAATTCTTGTGTTTTATATATAATTACAACTATTAATATATAAAATTTTGAAATAAGAAGACGGGTAGAGGCGACCCTAGCTATGTTTTGATGCGAAGCATCAAGACCCAGTCTTCACAATAAAAAATTTCTATATATTAATAGTTAAAATAAAAAAATAAAAGAAAGGAAGAGCGTGTATGAAAGACAAAGTTAAAGTATTTTTTACAAAGGAGATAACTCCAGAAAGTTTAGTGAAAATTTATGAAGCTGTTGGAAAAGAACTTCCAGGAAATGTAGGTGTAAAAATTTCAACAGGAGAACCAGGAGGGCATAATTACTTAAAACCAGAGTTAATAAAAGATATAGTAAACAAATTAAACGGAACAATAGTAGAAAATTGTACAGCATATGGAGGTAAAAGACAAAAATTAGAAGACCATTTAAAATGTGTTGAAGACCATGGATTCACTAAAATTGCAAAAGTGGACATATTAGATAGTGAAGGAGAATTTTCAATTCCAACAATAGAAGGAAGTAAACACCTAAAAGAAGATATAGTAGGTTCACATTTAGAAAACTATGATTCAATATTAATGCTTTCACACTTTAAAGGACATGCAATGGGTGGATTTGGTGGAGCATTAAAGAATATGTCAATTGGTGTTGCTTCAACAAAAGGAAAGCTAAATATACACTCAGCAGGAGCTGAAAATCAAGAACAAGCTCACGTATGGTCACATTTACCAGCACAAGATGACTTCTTAGAATCAATGGCAGAAGCATGTAGTGCTGTAATGAAATATTATGATGATAAAGGTGGCATTGTCTATATAAATGTAATAAATAATTTATCAGTAGACTGTGACTGTGACTCAAACCCAGAAGAACCATGTATGCAAGATATAGGAATAGTAGCATCGCTAGATCCAGTTGCAATTGATAGAGCATCTTTAGACTTAATTTACAAATCACAAGATCCAGGAAGAGAACATTTCTTAGAAAGAGTTGAAACAAGACATGGAGCACATACAATTGAACACGCTGTAACATTAGGGCTAGGTACGACTTTCTATGAATTAGTGAATTTAGATTAAACCGTCCCAATTGACAACCCGTCCCCAAAATATCAATAAATAAAGGAGGTATTTATAATGTCAATTTATGATTACACAGTAAAAAATAGAAAAGGAGAAGATATTTCTATTTCAGAATTTAAGGAAAAGGTGTTACTAATAGTAAATACAGCCACAGGTTGTGGATTTACGCCACAATATGAAGGTTTAGAAAAATTATACAAAGAATATCATGACAAAGGTCTAGAAATATTAGATTTTCCATGTAACCAATTTGGAAATCAAGCACCAGGAAGTGATGATGAAATACACGAATTTTGTACATTAAAATATAATACAACATTTGATCAATTTGCTAAAATAGATGTAAATGGAGAAAATGAATCACCATTATTTACTTTTTTAAAAAAAGAAGCACCAGCTGAAGAAGTTTCAGGATTAAAAAACAAAATGGCTATGAAAGCAATTGAAAAAATAAGTACTACAGCTAAAAATGAAAATGATGTAAAATGGAACTTTACAAAATTTTTAGTTGATAAAGAAGGAAAAGTTGTAGGAAGATTTGCACCAACAGATACACCTGAAAAAATTGAAGAATCAATCAAAGAATTGCTATAATTAAAGTAAGTCAAAGGTATGCAATCAATTTATTGCATACTTTTTGCCTTTGGGCTATCATATTACCATAAAGAGGTGAAAAATGAAAAAGGTAATCTTATCAATAGAAGGAATGACTTGTTCAGCGTGTTCTAATGGACTAGAAAAATATTTAAATAAACAAGAAGGAATAAAAGAGGCAACTGTAAATCTTGTAATGAACAATGCTAGTATAGAATATGATGAAAAAAGATTAAACCTAAATGATTTAGATAGATTTGTAAAAGAAGCTGGATTCAAAAGCCTTGGCACAGATACATTTGAATTTGAACAAAAACAGAGTTCAAAAGAAAAATATAAGCTCATTGTAACTACTATTCTATCAATAATAATACTATATATATCTATGTCACATATGGTAGGGCTTCCAACAATTCCATATTTGAATATGATGAATTATCCATTAAATTATGCAATAGTTTTATTAGTATTAACATCTATTGTACTTATTTTGGGTGCACATGTTTTACGAAATGGTATAAAAAATTTATTGCACAAAACGCCTAATATGGATACATTAGTTACAATTGGTGCATTTGCCAGCTTTTTGTATAGCATATATGGAACAATAATGATAATAAAGGGACAAAAAAGCTATGTAGAAAGTCTTTACTATGAATCATCTGCAATAGTTCTATTCTTTATACAAATAGGAAAATATATAGAAAATAAAAACAAAAATAAAACAAAAGAAGCCTTAAAGTCACTAGTTACAATAACTCCTAAAAATGCAGTAGTAATAAGACAAGGTGCAGAATGGAAGGTTACAATTGATGAAATCAAAAAAGGAGACATTGTAATGTGTAAGCCAGGAGAGAAGGTTGCAGTAGATGGAACAGTAATAGATGGCGTTTCACATATAGATGAATCCTTTATAACAGGAGAGAGCATTCCTGTAAAAAAAGAAATAGGAAATAAAGTAATTGCAGGAAGTATAAACTATGAAGGCACTATAATGTATAAAGCAGAAAAAATAGGAAAAGAATCTACAGTATCTGAAATTGTAAAATTGGTTGTAGAAGCTACTAATACCAAAGCACCAATTGCAAAAATTGCAGACAAAATAAGTGGTTACTTTGTTCCAGCAATAATATTAATTGCAGTTGCTAGCTTTATTATTTGGTATGTTATTTCAAAAGAATTAGCATTTGCAATTAACATATTTGTATCAATATTAGTTATTGCATGTCCGTGCAGTTTAGGCTTAGCTACACCACTTGCAATTGTAATAGGCTCAGGTCTATGTAGCAAAAAAGGAATATTAGTAAAATCAAGTGAAGTACTAGAAAATGCTCATAAAATAAAAACTGCAGTATTTGATAAAACGGGTACTTTAACAAAAGGCAACTTAAGTGTTTCAAAAATATATAACTATTCAGATGAAGAAGATAATGAAATTATAAGACAAGTTGCAAGTATAGAAAAAAATAGTGAACATCCAATAGGTAAAGCAATAGTAAGCTATGCAAATGATATGAACACCAAATTAGAAAAAACAACAGATTTTAGAGCAATATCAGGAGCAGGCGTATATAGCAAAATTGGAGATAACGAATACTTTATAGGAAATAAAAAACTAATGCTTGACAATTACATCAAAATTTCCAATGAAGCGGATGAAATCAATTTAGCAGAAAAAGGTAATAGTATTTTGTTTGTTAGTAAAAACAGTAAATTAATAGCACTAATAGGGGTTAAAGATACAATTAGAGAAAATACAAAAGATACTATTCAAAAACTAAAAAATAAAAACATTGAAGTTGTAATGTTAACAGGAGACAATGAAAAAACAGCAAAATATATTGCAGAAGAAATTGGAATTGATAATGTAATTGCAAATGTAAAACCTAAAGAAAAAGCAAAGAAAATTAAAGAACTAAAAGAAAAAGGCTTAGTTTTAATGTGTGGAGATGGAATAAATGATAGTGTTAGTTTGATTTCTGCAGATATTGGAGTTTCAATTTCAAATGGAACTGACGTCGCAATTGATTCAGCTGAAGTAGTCCTTATGAATGACAACTTAAGTAAAATAAATGATTTAATTTATATAAGTAACAAAACAATTAGAAATATAAAACAAAATTTATTTTGGGCATTTTTTTATAATGTTTGCATGATACCAATTGCTATGGGAATTTTAAGTGGATTTGGAATTACATTAAACCCTATGATAGCAGCACTTGCAATGACACTAAGCAGCCTAACTGTTGTTCTAAATGCACTAAGACTAAAAAGATTAAACAATAATAAGTAGGTGGAATTTATGGGGATAGTTATATTAATAATTATAATAATTTTATGTATTATACTAGCAACAATATACTGGTGGATTGGAAATTATTTTTATAAAATTTCTTTAAATCCTAAAACAGACAAAGAATTTGCAATAGGAGAACTTGCACAAACTGCGGAAGAAATAAAAAGACAAGAAAATGAGAAAAAATGGCTTACAGACAATTCAAAAGATGTCTATATAACATCTACTAATAATGGAATATTAAAATTACATGCTTATGAAATAAATGACAATGAAGATTCAAATGTATGGGTAATTGTAATTCATGGCTATATGAGTAGTGGAAGCGGAATGGCAACATTTGCTCATGAATTTAATAAAAAAGGCTATAACATATTAGTTACAGACTTACGTGGACATGGCAATTCTCAAGGTGACTATATAGGAATGGGATGGCATGATAGATTAGACATAATAGATTGGATAAATTATATAATAAAAAAAAATCAAGAGAGCCAAATTATAATATATGGTATATCAATGGGTGCAGCAACAACTATGATGACAACTGGTGAAAAATTGCCAAGCAATGTAAAACTTGCAATAGCAGATTGTGGATATACATCTGCATGGGATGAATTTAGTTATCAACTTAAACGAAAGTTTAAATTACCAGAATTTCCTGTGTTATACGCAGCAAATGGCAGTTGCAAAAGACATGCAAAATATTCATTTAAAGAAGCCTCTAGTGTAGAGCAGGTAAAAAAATCTAACACCCCAACATTATTTATACATGGAGACTCAGATGATTTTGTACCATTTAATATGCTAGATACAATTTATAATTCAGCTTCTTGCAAAAAAGAAAAACTAGTTATAAAAAATGCAGATCATGGTGAAGCAGCATCTGTAAATCCAGAACTATATTGGAGTACAATTGATAAATTCATTAATAAGTATATGTAGTTGACATTTTGACGGCAAATTGGTAAAATATATAGAGAGAAAAAATATTAAAGGAGGTTTATGAATGGACGGAATCCAAACAAATCAATATGTAGACGAAACAACAAACAATACTATGCTTAAAGTTTTCTTTAGAATGTTTTTAGGTCTATTAGCAACAGGATTAACAGCACTATATACATATCAATCAGGGCTATATCTTACTATACTTTCAGGAGCATCTTATGCAGTTATAGCAGTTATAGAACTTATAGTAGTATTAGTATTTTCATTTTTGTTTAAAAAGTTATCACCTTTGGCAGTAACAATTTTATTCTATTTATATGCATTTATAAATGGAATAACGTTAAGTGTAATTTTTGCAGCATTTGAAATGAACACAATATTTTATGCATTTTTTACTACTGCAGCATTATTTGGAGGCTTAGCTCTTTATGGATACACAACTAATAGAGATATAACAAGATGGGGGTCAATACTAACTGTAGCTTTAATTGTAGGCTTAGTTGTTTCAGTTGTAAATTTATTTATAGGAAATAGTTTAATAGATATCGCTTTAGATTGGATAATACTTTTAGTATTTTGTGGATTAACCATTTATGATATTAACAAGATAAAATTAATGGGGCAAGAATTAGAACAAGATTCTGAGAAATTATATATATATGGAGCAATGGAATTATATTTAGACTTTATCAATATATTCATTAGAATATTATCTATTATGGGAAGAAGAAGAGATTAAAAAAAGATACCTGAGTCTAGAAAATAGATTTCAGGTATCTTTTTTTAGTAAGATCACATGTAAAACAGGTGACCTTAGATACGTTAATGTTTTAAATAAAATGTGTAAATGTAAATCCATATATAAATAATATAATAAATCCGATATCGATTAGTGCAAGTGGCTTATACATATTCCAACGAATTACCAAACCTAACATAGCTATAAAAACAACCAATAAAGGTATATAATGAATAAAAAATGCAGAGATTGATGGTTGGTCTACTTTTACTACTTGAATGAACAATACTATAATTGCTATAATATATATGGAAATTAACACAAAGTTAAAAAAAGACATTATAGTACCTTTCTACTGGATTGCATTACTTATTCATTATATAACCAATAAGCATAAAAGTCAATAAATTTTACGCAAAGTACTACACAAAGCCCAAAAAGTATGATAAAATATACAAAGTTGTAAAAAAGAGTTAGAAATGGAGGAGATGTACATGTCAGGACATAGCAAATGGCATAATATACAAGCAAGAAAAAGTAAAGTAGATGCAGCAAGAGGAAAAATATTTACAAAACTAGGAAGAGAATTATTAGTAGCAGTAAAAGCTGGTGGACCAGATCCAGAATCAAATGCAAAATTAAAAGATGTTGTAGCAAAATGTAAGGCTGCCAACATGCCAAATGATACAATAAACAAAGCAATAAAGAAAGCATCAGGTGAAGGTAATTCGGCAAATTACGAAGAAATAACTTATGAAGGATATGGCCCTAATGGAGTAGCTGTTATAGTAGAGGCAAGTACAGACAATAAAAATAGAACAGCTGCAGATGTTAGACATGTATTTGATAAAGCAGGAGGAAACTTAGGAACTTCTGGCTGTGTATCATATATGTTTAATAAAAAAGGTGTAATTGTAATTGAAAAAGCAAGCACAGATATGGAAGAAGATGATTTAATGATGCTTGCTCTAGATGCAGGTGCAGAAGATTTTGAAGCTGAAGAAGAAATATATCAAGTTACAACAGAGCCTAGTGACTTTACAGCAGTTAGAGAAAAATTAGAAGAAGCAGGTCTTACATTCTTAGAAGCAGAAGTTCAAATGGTTCCAAGTACAACTGTTGAATTAGATGAAAAAGGTCAAGAAAAAATGGAAAGATTAATTGATAGACTTGATGAACTTGATGATGTAATGAATGTTTATCATAATTGGGAAGAGTAATAGTTTAATAAAAAGATACCTTAATCTAAAAAATAGATTTCAGGTATCTTTTTATTTTTATCTGTAAAACAGACAACCTTAGGTATAATACTTTTTTCTTTTTTGGTAACTTACGAATCCATATATATAAAATATAATAAATACGATATCTAATATTGCAAGTAGTTCATACATATTGTAACTAGTCATCAAACCAAGAGTAAGCATAAAGCCAATAAACAAAGGTATATACAAAATAAAAAATATCAGAATCGATGGTCGGTCAACTTTTACTGCAATAATAAATAACACTATAGCTTCTACGATATATATGGAAATTAGCACAATATTAAAAAAAGACATTATAGTACCTTTCTACTAGGTTGTATTACATTAATTATTATACCACAAGTGAACATAAAAGTAAATAATTAAATAAATTTCATAAATTTGTAAAAAGAGCATATACTATTTTTAATAAGGAGGACGAGCATGGAGGAGTTGAATCAAGTTTTGCAATATTTTCCATTGGAAATTTATTTACAATTAACAAAGTTTATTGAAGAAAATGAGAATTTAGCAGATGAAATAGAAGAAATAAGAATTAGAACGGACAAGCCTATTTCTGTAAAAGTAAATAATTCTAATAGAATTTTAAAACATAAAATAAATCAAGAAGAAACATTAAAAATATTCGAAAAAGTATGTGAAAATTCTGTATATTCATATAGAAATCAAATATGTGAAGGGTTTATAACAATAAAGGGTGGACACAGAGTTGGAATTACAGGTAATGTAGTTATGGAAAATGATAGAGTAATAAACATTAATTATATATCAAGTTTAAATTTTAGAATAGCAAGACAAAAGCTAGAATGTAGTAATGAAGCATTAGAATATGTAATTGATATCGATAATAACAATATTTTTAATACATTAATAGTATCTCCCCCAGGATGTGGCAAAACGACAATACTTAGAGATTTAATTAGAAAATTGAGCAATGGAATAAAGGAAATAAATTTTAAAGGAAAAACTGTAGGTATAGTAGATGAAAGAGGAGAAATTGCAGCAATGTATAAAGGCATTCCTCAAAATGATGTCGGGGTGAGGACTGACGTTGTAGATAATATTTCAAAAGATAAAGGAATGAAGATGCTTGTACGTTCAATGGCTCCAGAAATAATTACTTGTGATGAAATAGGTAGTAAACAAGATGTACAAGCTATAAATTATGCTGTATGTTCAGGAGTAAAGGGAATTTTTACAGCACATGGAGGAAATATAGAAGAAATTAATTTAAATCCAGAACTAGCAGAATTATTAAAGAATAATATTTTTGAAAAAATAATTTTTTTAGATGTAAAACAAAAAGGAAAAATAGCTAAAGTATATGAATTAGATAAAAAAAATAAAGAATATAAAATTTTGTGAATTAGTTCTAAATAAAAAAAACTTGCATATACATATTATATGCAAGTTTTTAAGTTTTTTATATTAACAATAATTTGGGGAATATCATTATACATAGGAATACTATTTTCAAAGAAATATTCTGGTAGAGTACAAGAACTAAGAGAAATAAAAAACACATTAAATATTATAGAAACAAAGATAAGATTTACTTATGAGCCATTACCAGACATATTTAATCAAATTTCAAAATCGATAAAAAATAATATAGGTAATATATTTGAGCTTGCATATCAAAAAATGAATAATATGTCTGTAAAAGATGCTTGGGAATATGGCATTGAAAATGCAACACTAAATTTGAATAAAGAAGATAAAAGTGTATTAAAAGAATTAGGAAATTTACTTCGGAAAAACAGATAGTGAGGGACAAGCAAGCCAAATAGAAATTACAAAATCATTTATTGATATGCAAATAAGTAAAGCAGAAGATGAACGAAAGAAAAATGAAAAAATGTATAAAGCTTTAGGCATGGTAATTGGATTAGCAATTGTTATTATTTTAATTTGAGGTTGACAACTTCAGAAGGAGAATTTTTATGGACATTAGTTTACTTTTTAAAATTGCTGCAATTGGAATTTTAGTTGCAGTGCTTTATCAAGTTCTAGTTAGGGCTGGCAGAGAAGATCAAGCAATGATGACGACTCTAGCAGGGTTAATTATAGTTCTTACAATGGTTATAAAAGAAATAAGTAATTTATTTGATACTGTAAGAACAGCCTTTGGATTGTAACTAGTCTAAGAAAGGTATGAAAAAATATGGAAGATATAATAAAAATAATTGGCATACGGACTAATAGGACTAGTTATAATAATAATTGTTAAACAATATAGACCCGAATTTGCAATTTATATATCAATTATATGTGGAATATTAATATTAGTATTTGTCATGGACAAGCTAACAAATGTAATTAATCTAATCAAGTCTGTGATTGATAAAACAAATATTAACAGTTCATTTTTAAGTATATTGCTAAAAATAACTGGAATAGCTTTTTTGGCAGAGTTTGCAGTAAGTGTATGCAAAGATGCGGGAGAGAGTGCAATAGCTAGTAAAATAGAGATAGGTAGTAAAGTTATTATTATTTTTCTATCTATACCTATAATTTCAAATTTATTAGAAATTATAATTAAAATTTTGCCATAAAATAAGGTGATACAAATGAAAAGAAAAATATTATATATGTTTTTTTTATTAATGATATTTGTAAATAGTTTTACTTATGCCCAAGATACTGATGTTATGGCAGGGCAGAAAGAAAATTTTGGAATAGCTAGTTTTGTGAAAGAAGCGGAGAAGTATTCATCAGATTTTTTTGAAGATACAGATATTTCAAATTTATTAGATAGTGCAATTTCGGGAAAAATTGATAACAATTCAATTTATAGTAAAATACTTGAGTTGCTAGGAAAAGAGGCAATAACTAGCTTAAAAACAATAACATACATATTAATTATAATAGTAATACATAGTATTTTAAAGTCTATTAGTGATAGTTTAGAAAATAGTAATATATCTCAAATAATGTATTATGTTCAATATATATTAATAGTAACTGTAATTATGCAAAATTTTTCAGAAATAATCCAAATGGTAAAAGACACATCAAATAATTTAGTAGGTTTTATGAATGCATTGGTACCACTCTTAATAGCACTAATGTTATATACAGGAAGTATTGTAACAAGCAGTGTAGTAGAGCCGATAATATTACTTATGATAAATTTCTTAGGAAATTGTATAAATATAGTACTTATTCCAACTGTATTAATTATTACAGCATTATCTATAATTTCAAAATTATCAGACAAAGTTCAATTAAGTAAACTTTCAAAATTATTGAATTCTGGAGTTATATGGTTTTTAGGAATTGGTTTAACATTATTTGTAGCTACAATTTCTCTAGAAGGAACATTAAGTAGCAGTGTAGATGGAATTTCAGCAAAAACTGCAAAAGCAGCTGTGTCTACTGCAATTCCTGTAGTTGGAAAGATTCTGCGGTGATGCTGTAGATACCGTATTAGGCTGTGGGGTAATTTTAAAAAATGCAGTAGGAATGGTTGGAGTAATAATCATTATAGGGATTTGTATTATGCCAATAATAAAATTACGGACTAATTACAATTGCATATAATTTAACTTCAGCAATTGTAGAGCCAATTGCTGATAATAAAATTGTATCACTTCTTGAGGAGATGGGAGGAGTTTTTAAATTATTATTAGCAATAATATGTTCAATTTCTGTAATGTTAATAGTTGGAGTAACTCTTGTTATTAAAATTTCTAATTCAGGAATGATGTATAGGTAGGTATGCTTATGATGAATTTTTTTAGCTCTTGGGCTGAACAGATTATAATGGCTGTTGTGATAGGTTCGATTATTGAAATGGTTTTACCTGATAACAAAAACAAAAAATATGTAAAGATGGTTATTGGAATATATATCTTGTTTACTATTATTTCTCCGTTTGTGAATAAAAATGATTTGCTTTCTTTTGAAAATTTGAACTTAGAAAGCTATGCTGTAAGTAGCGAAAACTCTCAAAAGACAGAGCTAAATCAAAATTCAATGGACGAAAGACTTACACAATTATATATAGAAGAATTAGAAAATAATATAAAAGAAAAAGTAAAAGAAAAAGGTTACAAAGTTCAATCGTGCAAAGTGGATGCGATATTAACAGGAGATGAAAATAAAAAAGGAATAAATAAAATCCGAATTGATATTTCAAAAGAAAAAGAGGAAGTACAAAATTCATCACATGATTCCAATATAAAGTCTGTAAATAAAGTTGAAGTTAAAGTAGGCCTTGATAAATTTTTTGAAGACGATGAAGCTGATTATAATTCAAATGAAATGGATAGTAATTTTCAAACTTTAAAAGAGGAACTAAGCAAATTTTATGAGGTTGACATTAGCAAAATTATTATTCAGATTAAATGATAAAGGAGGGAAACATGTTTAAGGAAAAGTTTAAAGGTTTAG
Source organism: Clostridia bacterium (assembly GCA_017511265.1). Taxonomy (GTDB): domain Bacteria; phylum Bacillota; class Clostridia; order TANB77; family CAG-508; genus CAG-269. The sequence goes on from JAFWKV010000022.1 coordinate 31,181, forward strand.
TTAAAACAGAAAATAAGACAGACAATAAAAAGAAAATAGAAAATTTATTAGTATTTGTAATTATTTTGATTATAACAATTATTGCTATAAATAGTATTTGGAACAAAGATAAAAAATCTAATAATAATAGTAGTGTGTCTAATAAAAATTTGGCACAAAATAGTGAAAATGAATTAAAAGCAAATAATACAGTTGATAATGGTAATTTGGAAGAAAATTTGGAAGGAATTTTAGCAAGTATAAACGGTGTAGGAAAAGTTAAAGTTTTTATAAATTATTCTGAAAGTAGCACCTTAGAGGCTATGTATAATGAAACAAAAAAAGAAAGTTCAACAGAGGAAACAGATACATCAGGAGGAGTAAGGACTATACAGCAAACTGATACTCAAAAAGATATTATTTATTCCGAAGATGGAGGAAGCAAATCACCAGTTACACAAAAGGTTGTTAATCCTACCATTGAAGGAGCTATAATTACAGCGCAGGGGGCAGGTGATACAAATATTAAAACAAATATTATTGATGCTGTGTCAGCAGTAACAGGTTTAGCCTCACACAAAATACAGGTTTTTAAAATGAGTAATTAATTAAAAGGAGAGATGTTTATGTTAAAAATTTTAAAGAAAAATCAAGTTATTATTTATGTTATTGCTTTAATGCTAGTTGCAGCAGGTTATTTAAATTATACAACTGATAATAAGGCAGTTGTGACATCATCAGATCCGGAAGTTACATATAAAGAAAATTTGGCTGATATTGGTGATGCTGCATTGGTTAATAGTAATAGTGTTGAAAATACAAATACAAATTTAGTTGCAAATGAAAGCATAGAGGAACAAAATATAAATCAAACAGAGCAAAGACAAGATAATGTTTCAACTAATGAGATGGAACAAAGTACAGCACAAACTCAAGAAACATCTGCTAATACAGACGAGTATTTTTCTAAATCTAAATTGGAAAGAGACACAATGTATTCACAAATGCTTGAAACATATCAGAACATAGTTAATAGTAATACTGTATCTGAAGAACAGCGTAGTATGGCTACACAAGAGATTGCTAATATTAATAATACTAAAAATGCAATTATGATTTGCGAGAATTTATTAAGCACAAAAGGTTTTGATAAAAATATCGTGTTTGTGAATGGGAATAGTGTTAGTGTTGTTATAAAGGCCGATGGTGAGCTTGCTGAGAATCAGATAGCTCAAATACAGAATGTTATTTCAAGAGAGATGAATGTGGAGATTGAGAATATAAATATAACTCAAAAAAATTAAAACAAAAGAAACTTTACATAAATTGACTTTTCTCTAAAAGTTTAGTATAATTTAAATATGCAATTTGTTTTACTCCTATTCATTATTATTGTAAACATCTAAGGACAGTGCGAATGCACAGGGAGGAAAATTATCATGATGGACTTTGGCAAAATGAAAATGACCCACGAGCAAATTGGTGACCAAAAGTATCGGATTAGAGTTGGAAATGATATAATTGAAGTTGAGCTATACTTCGATTTTCATGGCTACTTCCGTGTAGCTACACTTAATCACTATATCAAGCATCCAGGTAACAAACCTACAAATCCAAACAGGACTCAAGTTCTAGAAGTGTATGTAGATGAATACCTGGAAACGCTTTATCTGAAAGAGCTTGAAGAAGACCTGCGAGAAATTGCAGCATTTCCAAATGCTAGTTGCCTAAAAGAAGATTACAATGGACATTGGCTTAGGTTCTATAAAGGAACAAGTGCTGACCAAGTCATTCGAGAGTTCGAAAATGCATATAATGCATGTGTTGTTATAGGTGGCGATACTTATTTTATTCTAAAAGAATTGTCACAGATGCCTGATGGGTTCCTGTCAGAAAAATTAGAGGAAATGTTTAACTTCTGATTTGTGACAACAACAATAAAGGCTATCTATAGTTTTAGGTAGCCTTTATTGTTGTATAAATAGAAAATAAAAAGAATCACTTTAGTAAGTGATTCTTAAGCTTCTTCATTTTCTTTTTTTGCTACTATTTCTTTTCCATTGTAGTAACCACAGTTTGAACAAACTCTGTGTGGCATAATTGGTTCATGACAACGTGGACAAGTTCCTAATGTAGCCTCTTCTAATTTCCAAGTAGATCTTCTTTTATGTGTTCTTGCTTTTGACCATCTTCTTTTTGGTTGTGCCATCTTTATCCCTCCTTGTATAGATATGAATGTATATCTTTTTTATTTTTAACTTTTTAGTCACTATAAAATTATACATTGTTTTTTTTACTTTGTCAACTGTTTAAGGATTAAAAACGTGTAATAGTTCTGTAATACTCTTGTAACACAAATGTAATATTTCTTCAAACCCCTTTTGGGATAAGCACCTCCAAATCCACCTTAAAAACTTGTTGCAATTGCAACAGTTTTTTCTTTTTTGTATATCTATAATCTAATCGAACTAGAGAGGAGGATATGTGCCATGAAAATAATAAAAAGAGATGGGACAATAGTTGATTTTGATGCTGATAAAATAAGAACAGCAATTCAAAAAGCAAATGGAGAAGTAAATGGAAGGGAAAAAATTTCAAAAGAGAAAATTGAGGAAATAATAAAATATATAAAAGACCTCAATAAATCGAGAATGTTAGTTGAAGATATTCAAGATATAATTGAACAAAAATTAATGGAATATCAAAAATATAATTTAGCAAAGGCATATATTACATATAGATATACAAGAGAACTAATTAGAAAAGCAAATACAACAGACCAATCAATAAAAGAGTTAATTGAAGGTGAAAGTGATTATTGGAATAGTGAAAATTCAAACAAAAATGCTAAAGTAGTAACAACACAAAGAGATTATTTAGCAGGAATTACAAGTACAGATATAACAAGAAGATTTTTACTTCCAGAAGATATAGTAAAGGCACATGACAACGGAATTATTCATTTTCATGATGCAGATTACTTTGCTCAAAATGCATTACACAATTGTGAATTAATTAACTTAGATGATATGCTACAAAATGGAACAGTAATAAATGGTGTTATGATAGAGAAGCCACATAGATTTATCACAGCAGCAACAATAGCTACACAAATAATATTAGCAGTAACATCATCAAGTTATGGAGGAGCAACAGTTTCTCTAACACATTTGGCACCATTTGCAAGAGCAAGTTATGAAAAATATTATGAAAAATATAAAGAAAGAAATTTAAAAGAAGCAGACTGTAAAAAGTTTGCTAAACAAGATATGAAAAAAGAAATTGCAGATGGAGTACAAACATTTAACTATCAAGTAAATTCAATGACAAACACAAATGGACAAGCACCATTTTTATCAGTTGCTATGTACTTAGGTGAAACTGACGAATATAAAGAAGAACTTGCAATGATTATAGAAGAATTTTTAAATCAAAGAATATTAGGATTTAAAAATGAAAAGGGTGTATATATTACACCAGCATTTCCAAAGCTACTATATGTTCTTGAAGAAGATAATATTCATGAAAATAGCAAATACTGGTACTTAACAGAGCTTGCAGCAAAATGCACAGCTAAAAGAATGGTTCCAGATTACATTTCAGAAAAAGTTATGAAAGAATTAAAGAAAAATGAAATGGGAGATGGAGAATGTTATCCTTGTATGGGATGCAGATCATTCCTAACACCAGACAGAACAATGAGTAAAGGAAATATTGCAAAAGCTAAAAACTATGTAGAAGGCAAAGGAAAATATTATGGAAGATTCAATCAAGGTGTTGTTACAATAAATCTTCCAGATGTTGCATTAACAGCAGATAAAAATATGGATTTATTCTGGGAAATATTTGAAGATAGACTTGAATTATGCCATAAAGCCCTAAAATTAAGACACAACAGATTAGCAAGAGCAACAAGCAATGTAGCGCCAATTTTATGGCAACATGGAGCATTAGCAAGACTAGATAAAGATGAATCAATTCATGAATTATTACACAATGGATATTCAACAATTTCTCTAGGATATGCAGGATTGTATGAATGTGTTAAATATATGACAGGACATAGCCATACAGATAATGGCAAAGGAAAAGAATTTGCATTAAAAGTAATGCAAAGAATGAATGATAAATGCAAAGAATGGAAAGAAGAAGAGAACATCGATTACAGTGTATATGGAACTCCAATAGAATCTACAACATACAAATTTGCAAAATGTTTAAGAGATAGATTTGGAGTTGTAAAAGGTATAACAGATAGAGATTATATTACAAATTCATATCATGTTCCAGTATTTGAAGAAATTGATGCATTTTCAAAACTAAAATTGGAAAGTGAATTCCAAATGCTAAGTCCTGGTGGAGCTATATCTTATATAGAAACACCAAATTTACAAAATAACTTAGAGTCAGTAATTCAAGTAATTAAGTTTATATATGACAACATAATGTATGCTGAATTAAACACAAAATCTGACTATTGCCAAGAATGTGGTTTTGATGGAGAAATATTAATAGATGACAATATGGAATGGTATTGCCCAAATTGTGGAAATAGAAATCACGACACATTAAATGTAGCAAGAAGAACTTGCGGTTATATAGGAAGTAATTTCTGGAACAGGGGAAGAACGCAAGAAATAAAAGAAAGAGTTATACATTTAGATAATAAAGATTTAGAAGAATAAATTTTATTATTTAGATAGTCTAAGTGTAGATATATAAATATATTTTGAACAAAACATAGCTGGGGTCTTCCTATGGGTCTTGTTCTTAAATATATTTATATATCTACACTTAGAATTCTCAATATTAAAATTAAAAAAGGAATGAATAATAAAAATGAGATACAATAAGATTAGAAAAATGGATATATCAAATGGACCTGGGGTTAGAGTTTCAATTTTTACGCAAGGGTGTGCGTTTAATTGCCCTAATTGCTTTAATCCTGAAACACATGATTTTACAGCTGGTAAAGAGTTTACAGATGAAACTATGAACAAAATATTAGATTTATGTGATAATGAAAATATTGAGGGACTTTCAATTTTAGGAGGAGAGCCAATGCATCCAAATAATATTGAAGGAACAACAAAACTTGCAAAAGCCTTTAAAGAAAGATTTCCAAATAAAGATTTATGGGCATGGTCTGGATATAAGTTTGATGAGTACATTAAGGATAAGGATATTACTAAATATTTAGATGTTGTCGTAGATGGACAATTTGTTGAAGCAGAGAAAAATCCAACACTTAAATGGAAGGGCTCTGGAAATCAAAGAGTAATTGATGTACAGAAGTCCATTGAAACAAATAGAATTGTTTTAAAATGATTATGCTAGAAATAATACCAGAAAAGCTGTTAAGATTACAATACGCAGATGCTAAGTCACATCATCCAGAATATGTTATAATTATACTGATTTAATTATTAAAAAAATTGACAAGATGTAATCAATAATTTCGTCAACACTAAATTTATAAAGAGAAGGAAAAAATAGCATGAAAAATAAGAATTTAAAAGTATTTTTATCAGTAATAATTACTGTATTATTAACATTAATAATTACTAATTCAACTGTAAAGGCAAATAATGAACCTACATATTTACCTAAGGATATAACAGCTTATTCTTTTGGATTAGAAAACTCGAATACATTTACATGTTTATTTAGAGACGATTTGCCAGAAGTTCCATTTGTCAATGTCGAAAATTTTTTAGAAGAATTATATACATTAAATTATACAACCACAAAACAATCAAACGATATTTATATAGTATCATGTGAAAATGGAGAAATGGAAATAGATGTAGAAAACGATAAAATTCACTTTGATGCATTTGAATCATTTGTCTATAATAATATAAAGTATCAACTAGAACCAAGTTCATTTGTAAAAGAACATAAACTTGAATATGATGGCTTAAATAATTCAGTAAATTTAGATTTAAAAAAATATAATATGGATATTGTAGAATACAATGGAAATGTATACATGCCTTTACCAGTTATAAATGATATAACTATGACAACATATTCATCAGGAATATATTTAGATGACAAAATTTATATTGTTGGATATAACGACGATTACTATTTTGATATAACTCCAATATATGAAAATATGACTAGAAGTCAAGCCTTGGCAGATTTTTCTTATGATGAATTATGCTTTGCCATTGACTACTTTTATGGAAGACCATCACATGCCCAAATATCTGATGGAATAAAGGAAAAAGGTTTAGACTTAGCAATTAATGAGTATTCTTTTAACCCTGAATTAGTAAAGCGATTATTAAAATCAACAGACAATGTTGACTATTTCTATGGCTTAGCTGGATTAGATCCTATATTTGAAGATGGCGGACATACAAGTTTTACAGCTAAGTTGTACATGGAAATTGATGAAAAATTCAAAGATTCTCCACTGTTTCAAAATATTCAAGCAGTAAAGACAGATGTTACTGATGAAAGATATCAGATTATTGAACAACCTAATTCTCTTTTTAAAATGATGTCAGATTTTTCTGATTTATCTTATTATATTGCTAAAGAAGATGCATATAAAAACTATACAAATATAAAAAACTGGAAAGATAATTCAGACAATACTATTGCATCTTTATATAAGTACAAAGAGTCGACAATTTTTAGCTTTGATAGTTTTGATGATAAAGGAGTTTATGCATTTAAAGAAGCACTAGATTATGCTGAAGAACTGGGCTTGAAAAATTTTATTATTGATTTAAGCACTAATGGTGGAGGAAATGACACAATGGTTTCTTATATGATGTCAATAATGACAGAAGATGATATGGTTTTTAAAACTACAAGTGTTATTTCAAATAGTAAAATGAAAAAACTAATTGAAGTAGACAAAAATTTAGATGGCGTTTTTGATGAGAAAGATAAAGAAGTCAAATATGATTTTAATTTTGCAATTTTAGAATCAAAGGTATCATTTTCCTGTGGTAATTTATTACCTTGTCTAGCAAAAGATAATGGAATAGCTGTTGTAGGCGAAAATTCTGGCGGAGGCTCATGTGCTGTTAGCTTAAATTTTACTCCTAATAATTATTTATACTGTATGTCTGGAATTAATAAATTAGTAATGGCTGACGGACAAGATGTAGATTTAGGTGCAACACCTGACTTAGTTTTAAAGGATGCTGATGAAGATGATTGTAGTGGCTTATACGATTTTGACTCAATCAATGCATTTTTAAAAGAATTTTATAAAGCTAATGAGGAACCAGAAAAAATAGTTAATGAAATTTCAAAAGAAAAAAATCAAGTAGAATCAACTGCAGAAACAAATGAAGATACTCAAGAAAACGAAATATTTATTACTGAAGCTACAGAAAAAGAAACACAAAACTCAAAAGTAAACAACCCAAAAACAGGAGACAATATTGTAATATGGATTAGTTTAATGGTAACTTCAATTTTAGGAGCTATAGGAACAGCATTATATGTAAAGAGGGAAGAGATATAATTAGTAAAAATGAAAATGTGCTATCTTTGTGAGGCAATTTTTTAATTTGATTAATAGCAAAAGCTTATCATCCTGCATATTATGTAATTAGGGAGGCAAAAGGAAAAATGAACAATACATTATATAGTATAGCAGGAATTTTAATACCTTTTTTAGGTACAACTTTTGGTAGTGGATTTGTATTATTTTTAAAAAAGAACTTGAATGGAAAAATACAAAAGTTAATTGTTGGATTTGCGGCAGGTGTTATGATAGCTGCAAGTATATGGTCATTAATACTTCCATCTGCAGAGCTTGCAGAAGAACAAGGAGTTGTGGGATGGCTACCACCAGCTATTGGATTTATATTAGGAATAGTGTTTTTGATTATAACAAATTATATTGCAGATAAAATTGCAAAAAGAAAAAGCGGAAAAAAACTTAATATGCTTATGTTTTCGGTTACACTACATAACATTCCAGAAGGAATTGCCCTAATTAGAGTGAAGCCAGTTTTTGCAAGGCTTTGAGGTGCTATAAGGAATTGCCCAAATTAGAGTGTAAATTGAAATTGCTTGGAAAATAGTTTGGATTTACAAAAAGGACATGTAATGGAAAATACAAAACATAAAAACTTATACTGCAGTCTATGTTTTTAGAGACGAAAATGCTGAATTGGATGAGTGAAATCCAAAATTTGGAGGCTTTAACACATCCAAAATGGCATTTTTTTTATACTTTTGTTTTGGAGGTTTTAGTAGCATTCAAAATACTAAAAAATAAACAAAAGCTCAAAAAACATTGTTTCTTGTTTAAAGGATAAGATACAACAAAAGAAAAAGCAGTGCAAAAAGTACATATTTTTATGTATATTACCGGAATTTACTTTTATATTTAAGGGGTGAATACAAATTTTTGTAAAAAACATTGACATAATACAAATCACATGATATTATAAGAGCGTAAAATCTTAGTAAGGAGGAAACTTATTATGAGAGAAAACGATAACGAAAACCAAAATGAACTTGAAGAAATCACATCTGTAAGCTGCGGAACATGTGATATTAATTAATTATGGAGATACCTATAATTTTGATGTTTAAATTATAGGTATCTAATTTTTTAGGATGGTAAATGTATATGAATATTATACTAAATTTAGATAATTTACTAAAAAGTGATGAAACGAACCAATTAATTTCTGTAAAAATTCTAATAACTCATAATAAAATTTCATCAGAGTATAAAGGAATTTTCAAATCAACAGATATAAATTTAAAGACAGATATTGAATTTGCTGAAAATGAAAAATACAGTATAGTTTTTAGCATAGTTATTTTAGGAAAGCAAATTGTTAAAGAAAAATATTCTTTTGTTTATAAAGAAAACCTAAGCTATCAAATTAAAGATGGAAAAATAAATCTTAAAATTATGAATAAAAATATGGAAAACAGTATAAAACCAATTTTTAATATAACTTATAGAACATATAATAATTATAATTTTAAAATTAATCCACTAGCAATTATTAGAAAAGAAGATGATAATAAAGAAACCATTTTTTTTAGTGATAATGTTTATATTATAAGAGACAAGCTCATGGAAATAATTAATAAAATACATTATAATAATAAATTTAAAGAAGACATTGAAAAATATAAAAAAATTGAATCAATCAATTTATTAATATCGAAAGGGTGCATTATTTGTTATGAATAGTGATTTGATTATAAATACTTCAAATTATCCATTTTCTGTAGGATGGGCAATTACTAATAAATGTAATCTACATTGTATACATTGTAATATGAATAGCGGAAGTGCATTAGAAAATGAGTTAACAAAAGAAGAATGCTTTAGAATTATTGATGAATTAAGTTTTAACAATGTTCAAAAAATTTGCTTTTTTGGAGGAGAGCCTTTAGTAAGAAATGATTTTTTTGAAATAGCAAATTATGCAGGAAAAAAAGGAATATTTGTAAGCTTTACAACAAATGGATTATTAATTGATGAAAATATGATTGATAATGAATTATATAAATTTGAACTTATAAGAGTTAGTTTAGATGGACCAACGCCAGAAACACATGAGTTTATTAGAAATTTAAAAGGTTGCTTTGATATAACAGTAAATAATGTAAAAAAAATGACAGAAAAAGGTATTAGTGTTGGGATAGTTACTTGTATTTCACATAAAAATATAAATTATATTGAAGAAATGATTAGCTTTTTAGAAACTTTAAAAATAAAAAGATGGTTTATACCTATATTATCTGCTGCTGGGAGAGGAAGCAATATTGAAAAAGAAATTCTTACTCCAGAAGAGGTAAAACAATTGTTAATAAAACTTGAAAAAATAGCTATAGATATAGACTTTTCGATAAACTTAGATTTACCATATTCAACATTACTAAAGGATAAAAATAATAAAATAAAAGCTTCTTGCCCAGCTGCTACAACAGAATTAGCTATTTTTGCCAATGGAGATGTTTCACCATGTTGTGAAATTCCTATAATGGGGGGAAATTTAAGGACAAAATCTATATCTGAAATTTGGAATAAAAGTAAAGTGTTTGTAGACTTCAGAAATAGAAATTTAATAAAGGGTAAGTGCAAAAATTGTAAATATATTAAAAATTGTGGTGGATGCAGAGCAAATGCATACATAAAATACGGAGACTATATGCAGGGAGATGATGTATGTTGGAAAGAATAAATATTGAAGAATACAGATTTAGAGAAGAAGGAGAGAATTTATTATTAGCTTTTAATGTTATAACATCAGAAATGTTCTTTTTAAAAGGCAAAAGCAAAGACTATATTATTTCATTGTTAAATAACAGCAAATACGATGGAAAAATCAATAGAAAAAATCTTGAAATGTTAAAAGACAAAAAAATAATCTTAGGAGGATAAAAATGGAGTACAAGAATATGAATGTTACGATTGATGTAACTTCAAGATGTAATTTAAGATGTAAACATTGTAGGGTTAATGAAATTGAATATGATATGACATTAGATGAAATTGAACAAGTTTTTAAAAAGCTAAATAATTTTAAACCTAGAGGTGTATTCATAAGTGGTGGTGAACCATTAATTAGAGATGATATAGCTGAAATTGTAAAAAAATCAAAAAAATTAGCTCCAGTTACAGTTTTAAATACAAATTCATTGCTATTAACAGAGAATAAACTAAAAGAATTAATTGATGCAGGACTGAATTATATTCAAGTTAGTTTAGATGGTATTGAGGAATTACATGATTATATTAGAGGAAATGGAACATATAGAGAAACTATATCAAAAATGAAAATGATAAATAAATATTCTGGACAAATAAATTTGCATATTAGCAGTGTTGTATCACTAAAAAATATAGATTTTATGGAAGAATTTGCTCGACAAATTCTTGAAGTTGAAAAAATAAATGTGCAAATTTTAGGTTTTAAACGCTTTATACCTAATAATGTGCTAAGAGATAGTGCATCATTAGGAAAAGATGGACTAAAGAAATTGTATCAAAACCTTGAATTACTGCAAGAAAAATATGAAGGAAAAACAATAATTGCATCAGATATGCCAATGAAGAATGTTTTTAATGAAAAAAAAGCGCATGAAATTATGGAAAAATATAATTTAGATTGTGTAGGGTGTTCTGCTGGAGTAAATGGAATAAGTATTAGAAATGATGGAACTGTAACTCCTTGTACATTGTTATATATATCATGTGGAAATATATTAAAACAAAATTTAGATAAAATAATGCAGAATGCAGACATGATTAAAATAAAAGAACGTGAATTAAAAGGTAGATGCGGAAAGTGTAAATATAAGCAGCTTTGTGGTGGCTGCAGAGCTGCTGCATATCAAATATCAGGAGATTTTTTAGAAGAGGATTCGGAGTGTTTTATATGATAGAATTAAGTGCACCAATTTCTGTAGTTTGGGAAATTACAAATAATTGCAATTATAAATGCCCTCATTGCAGAGCATATCAAGAATATAATAAAGAAAATAAGAAAATAGAAGATAGTATTATTAAGGATTTGATAGATTCCAAAGTTATGTTTGTTAACTTGTCCGGAGGTGAGCCTCTATTAAATCCAAGAATCTTTGAAATAGCAAAAAAATTATATAGTAACAATATATATATTGCATTATCAACTAATGGATCACTTTACTCAAAATATAGAGAAAAAATTGTCAATTCGGGAATAAAACTTATACAAGTATCTTTGGATGGTAAGAAAGAATTGCATGAAAAATTTAGAGGGATAGAAGGATCATATGAAAAAGCTATAGAAGCATTAAAAATGGCTAAAGAGGATGGATTAAGAACTCAAATGAATGTTACGATTACATCAAGTAATATTAATGATTTAAAATGGAATTATGAAAAAGCAAAAGAATTACATATTGATAAAGTATTTTATAGAAGAGTTGTACCATACGGCAAAGCTAAAATAAATAAATATGTTTTACCTGAAAAAAGATTATACTATGATAAAATAAAAGAATTGTCTGAACTTGATTGCGAAGATTTAAATGTATCAATAGATGATCCTATCTTAAATGTCTTAAATAACAAAGAAAACATAGAGTATATTGCGTGTGGCGCAGGGATTAATAATTTAGGAATATCAAGCGAAGGAGACATATATCCTTGCATTTTTTTAAGAGAAAGATTAGGAAATATAAAAACAGAGAAATTAAAGGATATTTGGAATAATAGTGATATTTTAAAAAAATTAAGAAATAGAGATATAGAAAAATGCGGAGAATGTGAATATAAGTATAGTTGTGGTGGTTGTCGAGCTTTTTCTGGAATTAATAAAAAAGACGAGTTTTGTCCGCTTTAATTTATGGAGGTTATAGAAAATGTCAATTTATCCTAAAAATATTAGTAATGGTGAAAATGTAATAATTCATTTAAGATTTTCTAATAAAAGCAAAATAATCCAAAAGATTAGATATGTACTATCTGTTATAGATCCTGATGAAAATCAAGTGTTTTTAAAGGAAGATAATTTAGTTTTGGGTGTAGAAAAAGAGGAATTTGTAAAACAATTATATTATTCTTTAGAAATAGATGGAAATTTTAAACCAGGAAAATATATTGTACAGTTTTATCTTGTTTGTAAGGGACATATTATAGAGTCAGTTACTAAAGATAATGATTTCTTTTTTGTAGAGAAACTTGAGTACTATTACTCCAATGAAAAAACAGTTATAACAAATATTTCTAATGAAAAAATTAAATTTAAATTGCATGAAGGATTAAATATAGAAGAATTAACAATTAATGGTAAAGAAAAAATTGAATTAGAAGGAAAATATGATTATATTGAATATGCAAATAATAAAATTGATTTAATAGAAGAAAAGTAGAAATTTAGTTAAATTTTAATTTTTAAGGGAGATAAAAATATGCTTATTGATTCACATATTCATCTTGGAAACAAAAAAGAATGTGAAGAGATTATTAATAATTCAAGATATAAAAATAAATATAAAATATACTCTTGCATTAATCCTAAGACAATTGATGGAACAGATATTTTTTTAAGAGATGTTGATGGTTTTTTCGCAATTCCATTGTTTTTCTGTGAGACTGATATAGAAAAAGCAAATACAGAGTTGATTAATCGTGTAGAAAACGATTCTAGGGCAATACCTATTTTATTAATGTGTAAAAATGAAAATTTAAATAATTTAATTTTTTTATTAAATTATAATATACTTAAAGAACATTTTACATTACACAATCCTCATGATATTTCAGATAGAAATGAAACATATGATTATTTAAATAGTAAAGGTGGATTTTTATTATTACATACATTGTCAAGTAGTACATATCAACATGTTATTACTTTGCGAAAGCAATATCCAAAAATGAAAATAATTGTTGCACATTTAGGCAGAGATGGAAAATGTGATTACGATTTTACAACTGATATGATTGATAAATTACATTCTGATGAAAATATTTATACTGATATATCAACTATTCAAAATCCTAAATTGATAAGGTATGCATTTAAAAGGTTTGGAAGTTCGAGAATTCTATATGGATCTGATTTTCCATTTGAAAGAACTCCCGGTATAAAAGAAGAAGACTATATTCAACCTGCTATAAAAGCGAATTTAAAAGGCTATGAATATGATGACTTATTTTATAGAAATGCAGAAGAAATTATAAGAACAGCTTATATAGAAAAAGGGAGGGATAAGGATGGAATGGAACATTGAAAAAAGTAAAAAGGAGGATTGTAAATTAATTGTAGAGTTTATAACAAAAGTATGGAGCGAAACTTATAGAGGCATTATAAATGATAATTTCCTTGATAGTTTAAAGCAGACAGAAGAAGATAGATATATTAATGCAATTAATAAATTTGATGAAAAAAATAATATGGAATATATAATAAAGGAAAATAATGAAATAATTGCTTTCTCAAAATTAGCTAAAACAAACGATATGCACGGAAAAAATATAGAGTTACAATCACTTTATGTTTTAAAGGAATATCAAAACAGAGGAATAGGAAAAAAATTAATACAAAATGCTTTTAAAAAAGCAAAAAAGTTAGGATACAAAAAAATTATAGTAGGATGTTTAGAGAATAATAAATCAAATGATTTCTATAAGAAAATCAATGGAAAATATATTGGCAAAAGAGAATTTAAGTTGCCAAATCAAACTTTATACGAGAATGTATATGAATATAATATATAAATATAAAAGTATTATTGGAGGAAAATTAAGTTGTCTAATTTATTTAGAGTTGCTTTGTTACAATTAAATAGAACAAATAATGAGCAAGATTCTTTAATAAAAGGAGTAGAGTACTGCAGAAAAGCAAAAACATTAGGTGCTGATATTGCTGTATTTCCTGAATCATGGAATAATGGTTATGAAATGTTATTTGAAGGTTTTGCTAAGAAAAATATGAATGTTTCAAAAGATACTTTTGATAAATGGAGAGGTAAAGCAATTGATGAAAACAGTACTTATATAAATACTTTTAGAAGTTTAGCCAAAGAATTAGATATGGCTATTGCAATTACATTTCTGGAAAAAGGCAATTATTTACCTAAAAATAGTGTCATTATTATTGATAGGTTTGGTAATAAGGTTTTAAAATATTCTAAGGTACATACAGTTGATTTAAAAATGGAAATGTTTGTAGAGCCAGGAAAAGAATTTAAAGTTTGTGATTTGAATTATAAAAATGGTATTATTAAATTGGGCACAATGATCTGCTTTGATAGAGCTTTTCCTGAAAGTGCAAGAATTCTAATGATAAAAGGTGCTGAAATAATATTAGTTCCAAATGCTAGTGTACTAACCAAAATTAGATTAAATCAGTTGAAAGTAAGAGCTTACGAAAATGTAACTGGAATAGTAACTGTAAATTATGCTAATTATGGTGGTAAGTCGTCTGCTTTTAGTCCTATAGTTAAAGATGATGAACTTAATGATGTTAATAGTGAATTATTGATTATGGATTATAAAGAAAAAATAGAAGTGGTTGATTTTAATATGGATGAAATAAGAGAATATAGAAGCAGAGAGCCTCTTGGTGATGCATATAGAAAACCTTATGCATATAAAGAAATATTAAGCAAAGAAGCAAAAGAACCATTTATAAGAGATGATTCAAGAAGAAATTATTTCAATTAAGTTTTAGGATATACTGTAAACAGTATATCCTAAAAAATGTACCTAATGTTAGAGAATTCTTCATCAAAATATATAATTGATATCCAACTATTATATTTTTATGCCAAAATCTGCCTAAATAAAAAAGTCAAGTATGCAAAATTACCTTGTGTTCTTGATTTTTTTATTATCATAAGTGATAGTGCAAAATTAAAAAATGTAAAAAAGTTTGAAACTATGAAAAAAAGTTTTTTTAAAATAAGGGGGGGACAAAATTGACTTTTGTGAGCAATTAAGTGAGGGAGATAAAATATACAATTGGATAGTAATATTTATGTAACTATAAAATATATATCAAATAGGAAGGCAGGTTTTTTATGGAGAATGAATTCAAAATTAATGTGTTTTTTTGCAATGATGGTGAAAAATTAGAAAAACTATTGGCAGATTACTTGTTTTCTGTTATTAAGACAAAGATTAAATAATATTTATGCTTAAAAATTTGAATTTATGATAAAACAATTGATATTTTAATAAAGAAAAGTTATAACAACATTATGAATTCAAATTATTTTTTCAAGCATGGAAGGAGGAAAAATGCTTGAAGAAATTATTAGAAAAACATATAAAATAGCCATATATATAAGACTATCAAAAGAAGATGAAGATAGAGGATACGATGAAAGTGAAAGCATAACAAACCAAAAAACATTATTATTAGAATACGTTGAAAAACTTGGACCCAATTATGAACTTGTTGATGTTTATACTGATCCAGGATATACAGGAACAAATTTTAATAGACCAGATTTTAAAAGAATGATAAATGATATTAATTTAGGAAAAGTAAATATGGTCATCACAAAGGACTTATCTCGTTTAGGACGTGATTACATAGAAACAGGAGAATACATTGAAAAATGGTTTCCAGAAAATAATATAAGGTATGTTTCTGTAACAGATGGAATTGACACGTTTTCAGAAAATAATGGAAACAACGATATAGCACCTTTTAAGTCAATTCTAAATGATATGTATTCTAAAGACTTATCTAAAAAAATAAAAACTGCTTTACATACTATGCAAGCTCAAGGCAAGTGGGTAGGGGCTAAAACCCCATTAGGTTATATAAAAGATCCTAATGACAAAAATAAACTTATAATTTGTGAAGAAGAGAGCAAAATTGTAAAAATAATTTTTGATATGGCTTATTCTGGAAAGAATATAGGTAAAATTAAAAATTATCTAAATGATAATAATGTTCCTACTGCATATCAGTTAAGATATAACAAATTTACATATTGGAATAGTAAAACAATAAAAAGAATGTTAACTAATCCTGTATATAAAGGAGTTACAGTTCAAAACAAAATGAGTAGAATAAGCTATAAAAATAGAAAAATTCGTCCTAATCCCGAAGAACAATGGTTTATAGTAGAAAATACACATGAGCCAATTATAGAACCTTCAAAATTTGATAGCATACAAAAAATGAGGATAGCTCAAAACTATGGTAGAGCAGAAAAGAAAAACTACTTTTTATTAGAGGGATTAATGATTTGCTATGAGTGTAAACATAAAATTGGAGTAAAAAAAGATAGAAATACTTGGGAAATGATGTGTAATAATTATCGCAGATTTTCAAAACTAAAAGTTTGTACTGCTCATGGATTTAGTTATATAAAATTTGAAGAGTTGATTCTAAGATACTTAAAGAAAATTTTTGAAAATATTGATAATGATAAAATTGAATCAAGTATTAAAAATAGCAAATCCTCAATAGATTATACTAAAATGCAAGAAAAAATAAAAAAAGATATAGTCGTGATGAATGGCAATATTGATAAAATGTATATGGATAAGCTTAATAATAAAATAACTGAAGAAATGTATGAAAGATTATATAACAAGATACAGAGAGGTATAAAACTAAAAGAAAAAGAATATTTAGACTTAGAAAAAACAAAAAACAATTCATTAAAAGACAAAGATGAAGATATAAAAAAATTAGTTAAGGAATATCTTTCACTAGAAAAACCAAAGCCAGAACTAATGAAACTACTTATTAATAGAATTGAAATACATCAAGACAAGCAGATAGATATATATTTTAATTTTAAAAAATTAAATGAACTTAAGGAAAATTACACTCTAAATCAGACATAACCAGAAGGAATGGCAGTAGGTGTATGTTTTGCTGGATTTTTATCAGGAAATACAGGAATAACATTAATGTCAGCAATGGCATTATCAATTGGAATAGGACTCCAAAATATACCAGAAGGAGCAATTATTTCTATACCTCTAAAATTACAAGGAATGAATAAAGGAAGAGCGTTATTATATGGGATTTTGTCAGGGATAGTTGAACCAATTGCAGCATTTATTACAATATTATTGTTAAATATTGTAGTACCACTATTACCTTATTTATTATCATTTGCAGCAGGTGCAATGATTTATGTAGTAGTAGAAGAACTAGTTCCAGAAATGCACGAAAAAAACAAATCAATTTTAGGCGTAGTAGGTGTAACGATAGGATTTGTTGTTATGATGGTTATGGATATGGCACTGTAAAAAAATTGTGCTGTCTTTTGCTCCGTCCCAAAAGCAGCACCTTACTGCTGGAATAAACTCATTAAAAACTTATTATTAAATATGCTCAAATCAATATATTTATCGATGCCACTTTTTTTTGCACCACTTTCAGTAAATTGCCACCCAATAACTTTATCTAAATACTCGTCAGAGTAGGTAACTGTCTGAGTTTCTGACTTATTTAAGTCTGAATTAAGAACCGAATCATTTATAGATTCTTGCAATGTTCTTATTTTGGCTTCTTCTTCCACAATAAAACTTTTGTAATCTTTACTAGGTACTTCATCATTTTCAGGGTACATAGCAGACCAAAACTTACAATTTGCACTTTTTAAATAAGTTTCAATTCGTGCACCATTTGCATATAAAATTGTGGGAATATTATTTTTATTAAATTCATCAACTAAAGCATTAACTAAAGTAACACGAGAATCCCACATATCGTCAGTTCTTCCTTTACCGTGCTGATATTCTAAATCTAAAGCTAGAGGCAAAACATTCATAGATAAATTTTTTCCGTTTAACAATTTTTTTACATAATTTACTTCTTCTAAGACTTCATCATTATTTTTAGCTTCTTCTATATAATAAAATCCATAAGGAATTTTTAAGTATTCACACATTTCAGCATAATCAAAAGCATATTCATCATCATACATAGTGCCTTTTTCGCCCCAACCTCTGCCACAAAGCCTAATATATGTGTAATTAATTTTATTATCTACAATGAATTTCGCAAATTCGACAAAATCTTTTAAATTTTTATTTATAATATTAAATTTTGATACATCCAAAACTAAAGAATACTCTTCTTCTGAATTGAATTTAAAATATGTCAATTTATCTTTTTCAACATATCCTTGCTTATTATCTGCCTCTATAAAAAAGGCATCATTGTTTTTTTCAATAATAGTTATTTTACTTCCTTTAGAAAGAGAAAAATTTTCATTACTCCCTTTAATTTTAAATTCAACATTATCAGAATTTATTATTGCAGGAATTTGCAAAGAAGGAGATTTATTACTATTTGCAAAAATTATAATTAATAATATAATAAGTAAAATAGGCGATAAAATTAAAATCCATTTTTTATTATTCATATTTTCATTATTCATAATTAACCTCTTTTCGACTTAATTTTACAACAGAGGACACAGATAATCAAGAAAAAAGATTATATATTATAAATAAAAAACTTTATTGGAATTTTTATAAAAAGTAAGAAGCAGATGAAAAAAATTCTATTGACAACAAAATAAAATAAATGTAAAATTATATTAAACAGAAGAAAAGGAGCGAAAAGATGAAAAATGAAAAAGGATCAATAACATTGTTTACATTAATAGCAATGATATTTTTATTAACAATAGCATTTACTGCATACACGTCAGCAATGATAAAACTACAAGCACAAAATGAAGACTTAGATAGAATAAAAGCAAGTTACCAACAGGACTTAACACAAGAAGGATTAACAACCTTATATGAAGAAGCTACTATGAATAAACCATATACAGTAACTTTTGATGCAAATGGCGGCAATGTTGGATTGGCAAGTAAAGAAGTAAAATATGGCAGAGATTATGGAAATTTACCAATGCCAACAAGAGAAGGTTATAAATTCTTGGGATGGAATGGAAAAAATCTTTTAAATTTAGAAAATGTATCAGATATTATGCATACAACTATTAATTACAATAAAGTTATTTTTGATAGTTACTCAGAAAATGGCAATATTAGTACTGACATTCAACTACAAAAATGGAACGGAAGCACATATTTAGGTTATATTAATTATAATAATTCTACTTCAGGGAAAAACAGCTTTTCATTTACTAAAGATTCTAGTTTTAATATACTTAGATTTAAATTGAATGGAACGAAAAATGATGCTAGTTTCAAGTTTCAACCTATGCTTGAAGATGGAAAAACATATAACTTTTCATATAATATAGAATCTGCAAATTATCAATTATGTAAGGCAACTATTAATAATATTCAACTTGAAGAAGGAGACACAGCCACAGAATATGAGCCATACTATGTTACCTCTGACACAAAAGTAACTCAAAAGAATGACCATACACTAAAAGCGATATGGGAAGAAATAAAACCATAACCCTAAAACTAATCAAAAAAGGTTTGAATTTATTCAAACCTTTTTTCTTTTAAATATTCATTAATAAAATATCCACTACTAAACAATAAAAAATGTTGAAAAAAAGAAAAATATGTTATAGAATTGTATAGTAAAATAAAAAAAGGGGAAAATCTATGAAAACTAGAAAAGAATTAAAAAAAGAAGCAAAAAATAATGTAAAAAACCACATTATATTTTTTATAATAGTATGTGCAATAGCAGCATTTATAGGATCAGAATTTAAAGGATCATTATTAATATCATTAGTAGGACAAGACAGCTCATTTGACAATGTAATGAACAGCATTCTAGAAAATGGAGTAGAAGAAACAAAAAAGAAGATAGATGACTATATAATAAAACAAAAAGACAATGAAACACAAATGCTAGGAAGAACTAATGGAGTATTTGCATCATCTTTAAATGCAATAAGCTCAGGGTCACTATATATGATAGGATTTACAGTGTTTAAAAATGTTACAAATTCACCTACGGTAATATTAGCAGTTACAATAATTATAGCTTTATTAATTTACTTTATATTTTGGTATTATATTGTAAATGTATATCAAATTGTCCTAAGGCGTCTTTTGCTAGAAGGAAGAACTTATAAAAAAATACCATTTAGAAGAATAACATATTTAAGTAGAGTGAAAAAATTAAATAGAGCATCAAAAACAATGTTTATAGCCTGGTTATATCAACGATTATGGGATTTAACTATAATAGGGGGAATTATAAAACACTATTCATATTTAATGGTGCCATATATTATAGCAGAAAATCCAAGCCTAAATTCTAAACAAGCAATAACACTTTCGAGAAATATGATGAATGGGTACAAATTTGAAGCTTTTAAACTAGACCTATCTTTCATAGGATGGAATTTGTTAGGAATGTTAACATTTGGAATTTCGGCTATTGCATTTTCAAACCCATACGAAATTGCAACTTTTACTGAGTTTTATGCGGAATTAAGAAAAATAGCAAAAGAAAACCAAATAGAAAATGCAGAACTATTAAACGATACATTTTTATATGAATTAGCTGATATAGAATTAATAAATAAAGAATATGCAGATATTATAGAAATAATAAATCAAGAAGATTATAAATTTGAAAATTATACAGGATTCAAACACATTTTACATGACTTTTTTGGAATCCATAGTTATACTGAAGAAGAAAAATTATATGAAAAGCAGCAATTAAAAGAATTTGTTGTAGATGAATATACTCCAGTAATAGAAAAACAAACATATCCATTTAGATTATTTACAATAAAACCAAAAGATAAAAAACATAGAATAGAATCATTGAACTATTTAAGACACTATAGCTTAATTTCAATTATATGTATGTTTTTTATAATTTCATTCTTTGGATGGCTATGGGAGGTAGTATTATACTTAATAAATGAGGGAATATTTGTAAACAGAGGGACTCTACAAGGACCATGGCTTCCAATTTATGGAGGAGGCTCAATATTGATTTTACTTTGCTTAAATAAATACAGAAAAAATGTATTACTTCAATTCACACTAGCAGTAATACTATGTGGAATACTTGAATACTTTACATCTGTTATACTAGAGGCAACTCACAATGGAATACGATGGTGGGATTATAGTGGATATTTCTTAAATCTACATGGACGTATATGTGCAGAGGGATTATTAACTTTTGGATTTGGAGGATTAGCAATGGTGTATTTTGTAGCACCAGCAATTGACAATAAAATACGAGAAATGAATAAAAAAGTGTTAGGAGTTATAGCAATTGTATTAATTGCTGTGTATGGAGCTGATATGGTATATTCAGCAAAAAATCCTAATACAGGT
This sequence comes from Clostridia bacterium, assembly GCA_017511265.1. Taxonomy (GTDB): domain Bacteria; phylum Bacillota; class Clostridia; order TANB77; family CAG-508; genus CAG-269. The sequence goes on from JAFWKV010000022.1 coordinate 52,878, forward strand.
AGAGGAATAAATGACTATAATGTATCATCAATTGAGAGTTACAAAAAAATAGTTTAAATGAAAGAGTAAAAAAATGAAAATAATAATATATATAACAATTTATACGCTTATTAATGCATACATATTAAGCAAAATCGTTAAATGGGCTACAAATGTCAATCAAAAGCTAAATAAAAAGTCAATAAAAATAGCAATTATAGTTTTATATGTAATATGCTATTTATCAGTTATACTTGGATATATGTTACCTATATCGACTACACAAAAATATATTCAAATTTTTGGAAATTATTTTACAGGATGTATGATATATAGTGGAATTATAATTTTACTATTAGATATAGCTAAAATAATTTCAACTAAAATATTTAAATTAAGTAAAGATGTTTTTAAAAGTAAAAAATATTTATATGCAATTGGTGGAACTCTAATTACAACAGTAATAATTACCAATATATATGGTAATTATCATGCACAACAAATAAAAGTAAAAAATTATGATGTGAATATAAATAAAACTTCGACAAATACAAAAGACTTAAAAATAGCACTTATTGCAGATATGCATTTAGGGTATAGCATTGGATATAAAATGATGGAAGATATGGCTGAAAAAATAAATAAAGAAGATGTAGATGTTGTATTTATTGCAGGAGATATATTTGATAATAGTGTAAAAACAGTAGACGATATGGAAAAATGTAAAAATGCATTAGCTTCTATAAAAAGTAAATATGGTATTTATGCTACATTCGGAAATCACGATATAGATGAAAAATTATTTGAAGGTTTTTCAGTAAAATCAGATCATGATGGATACAGAGATAAAGAAATGGAAAACATATTAATTGATGCAGGTATAAAGATTTTAGATGATGAGGTATTTACACTTTTAGACAATTCAATTAATATTATAGGAAGAAAAGATTCTGAAAGAACAGGATTTGGAGAACAAGAAAGAGAAAGTATAGAGTCATTAATAAAAAAAGTAGATATTTCTAAACCTACTATTGTAGTAGAACACGAACCTAGAAAATTATCTGATATAGGAAAACTAGGAGTTGATTTACACCTAGCAGGTCATACTCATGCAGGGCAGATATTTCCGTTTTCAATTGGTGTAGACATTATGTGGGAAAACAGTGTAGGAAAAAAACAATTTGGAAATATGACAAGTATTGTTACACCTGGAATCGGTGTTTATGGACCATTTTTGCGAGTTGGAACTGATAGTGAAATTAGCATAGTAAATGTACATTTTAATTGATAAAAGAGAGGAAATATAATTGGATACAAAAATAATAGAAAAAGACAAAATTGAGGGATTAACTAAAGAACAAGTAAATGAAAGAATACAAGCAGGATTAACCAATGTAGAAGTAAAAGCACAATCTAAGTCAGTATTAAAAATAATAACAAGCAATGTTTTTACATACTTTAACTTAGTATTTGCAATAATAGCGTTTATTCTAATTCTTGTTAAATCATATAGAGATTTAACATTTTTGCCAATAATCATTGCAAATACAGTAATAGGTATAGTGCAAGAATGGCGTGCAAAAAGGGTAATAGATAAATTAAAAATGCTTAATGCTCCTTATGCAAAAGTAATAAGAGATGGCAAAAAACAAGATATAAAAGCAAATATGCTTGTAAAAGATGATGTGGTTATTTTTAAGGCGGGAGATCAAATTTGTGCAGATGCAGAAGTGATTGATGGTCAAGTTGCAGTAAATGAAGCATTACTTACTGGAGAATCGAAAGAAATACACAAAATAAAAGGTAGCAAATTGCTTTCTGGAAGCTTTATTGTTTCAGGAACATGTTATGCGAAATTAACTAAAGTTGGAGCTAAATCATATATTTCGCAATTAACATTAGAGGCAAAAAAACTAAAACAAGGTGAGCAATCTGAAATGATACGTTCATTAAATAGTATAGTAAAAATTGCAGGAATAATTATAATTCCAATAGGCTTAGCATTATTTAGTCAACAATACTTTTTAAACCATATACCTGTAAAAGAAAGTGTACAATCAATGGTTGCTGCAATTATAGGTATGATTCCAGAAGGACTATTTTTACTTGCAAGCGTAACACTTGCAATTAGTAGCATGAAGCTCGCAAAAAATAAAGTATTAATTCATGATATGAAAAGTATTGAAACATTAGCAAGAGTAAACGTACTTTGTGTAGATAAAACTGGAACAATAACAGAAAGCAAGATGAGTGTTTCAAAAGTAGTAAAATTAAACAAATTTGAAGGAACTCAAGAAGAACTAGATGGATTGATAAGTGATTTTGTTAAAGCTCAAAAAAGAGATAATATGACAATGGAAACTTTAAAAAAGTATTTTACAAAATCAACCAATAGGATAAAAATTTCATCATCAGGCTTTTCTTCAGAATTTAAATATAGTGGCGTTGAATTTGAAGAAGGAGCATATGTGCTTGGAGCACCTGAATTTTTACTAAAAAATATGTATGAGGAATATAAAAAACAAATTGAAAGTTATAGTAATAAAGGAGAGAGAGTACTTGTATTATGTAAGTATTTAGGAATACCGGATGGCAAAGAATTAAAAGAAGACATAATTCCTTATGCATTAATTACTATAACAAATAAAATTAGAAAAAATGCAATAGAAACATTTGAATATTTCGAAAAACAAGGGGTAGAAATAAAAGTAATTTCAGGAGATAATCCAATCACAGTATCAAAAATTGCAACACAAGCACATATAAAAAATGCTGATAGATATATAAATTGTTCAGAGTTAAAAACAGATGAAGACATAAATAAAGCAGTTAATGAATATACAGTATTTGGTCGAGTAACACCAAAACAAAAAAGAAAATTTATAAAAGCTTTAAAAGAACAAGGAAATACTGTTGCAATGACAGGTGATGGTGTAAATGACGTATTAGCACTAAAAGATGCAGATTGTTCAGTAGCTATGGCATCTGGTAGCCAAGCGGCAGTACAAGCTTCTCAACTTGTATTAATAGAATCAGATTTTGCTAAGATGCCTGGAGTAGTAAAAGAAGGAAGAAGAGTTGTAAACAACTTAGAACGCTCAGGAAGTCTATTTTTAGTAAAAAACATATTTTCAATACTAATTTCGCTACTTGCAATTTTATTTGGATTTAAATATCCATTACTACCATCACAAATTTCATTAATTAGTATGTTTACAATTGGAGTGCCTGCATTTTTACTATCACAAGCACCAAATACGGATTTAATTAAAGGAAAATTCATAAATAATATTATAAAAAAGTCACTACCTGCAGGAATATTAGATACATTGGTTATAATAGCAATAGTTGTTGCTGGAAAAATTTTTGGACTGTCAGGCGAATTAGTTGCTGCTCTATCTACTATTGGACTTGCAGTTGTGGGAATATATATAGTTTATACAGTAAGTAAACCAGTAAATTTATATAAATTGACGGTAATTTTAATTTGTACAGCAGGACTTATTATAGGATTTACATTGCTTAGAGAATTTTTTGGAATATCATATCTTATGTGAGGTTAAAAATGGATTTGAGTATAGAAGGTTTTATAACAAATTTAAGTCAAAGCTTACCATTATGTATTATTACACTTTTGATTTTGGGTGTAATTTTAGTAAATGGATGGACAGATGCTCCAAATGCAATAGCTACATGTGTTTCAACAAGAAGCATAAAACCAAAAAATGCTATAATAATGGCTGCAGTATTTAATTTTTTAGGTGTAATTGTTATGACATTACTTGGTTCTACAGTTGCTGAAACATTACACAATATAGCAGATTTTGGGCAAAATTCATCACAAGCATTAATAGCTCTATGTGCAGGATTAGTAGCAATTGTTGTATGGGCAGTGTTTGCATGGTGGTTTGGAATACCTACAAGTGAGTCACATGCACTTATAGCAGGAGTATCGGGAGCAGCTATTGCAATACAACAAGGTGTATCAGGTATAAACTTTGAAGAGTGGAAAAAAGTACTTATAGGATTAATTCTTTCAGCTGTTTTAGGAGTATTACTGGGATATATAATAACAAAGTTAATTGAGAAAATTTGCATAAATATAGACAGAAGAAAAACAAGAAAATTTTTTAAAGGCTTACAAATATTTAGTGGAGCAGCTACAGCATTTATGCATGGAGCACAAGATGGTCAAAAATTTATAGGAATTTTTATATTAGCATTAGAATTATCTAATGGAATAACAAATTCTGAGGTGATATCTATTCCTTTTTGGCTTATGATATTATGTTCTTTAATAATGACATTTGGAACTTCAATAGGAGGATACAAAATAATAAAAACAGTAGGAATGAAGATGGTAAAATTAGAAACATATCAAGGAGCTTCAGCTGATTTAGCAAGTTCTATTTGCTTGTTTTTATCAACAATTTTTGGCTTTCCAGTTAGTACAACACAAGTAAAAACAACAGCCATTATGGGAGTTGGAGCATCAAAAAGATTGTCAAATGTAAATTGGTCTGTTGTAAAAAATATGTTTTTAGCTTGGATCATAACATTTCCTGCTTGTGGAATTTTAGGATATTTAACGACATTTATATTTATGAAAATTTTTATTTGATGTAGGAGGGAACGTATGAAAAAGAAATTACCTAAATTTAATTATTATGATGAATTTATAAAAAATGCTAATATTGCAGTGGAAATGTCAGAAATTTTGAAAGAATTTACAAATAATTTTGAAGATAATAGTGCAAAAGAAATCGAAAAACAGGTTCATAAATTAGAAAATGATGCAGATGATAATATGCATTATTTACTTGATTTTTTAGTAAAAGACTTTTTGCCACCTATCGACAGAGAAGACATAATTCTAATTGCTAAAAATTTAGATGATGTAATTGATTTTATAGATAAAGTTGTTATAAATTTAAATATTTTAAATATTGAAAAACTAAGAGAAAATATATTTGAATTTATTGAATTGATTAATAGAATGTGCTTATTACAAAAAGAAATGATGGAAAAAATTAAATCAAGTAAGAAATATGAAGAGGTAAATGAAATTGTAATAAAAATAAATAATTTGGAAGATGAGGGTGACAAATTGTATGAAAAAGCAATTAAAAATTTATTTAAAGAAGAAAACCTATTAGAAATTATAAAATGGGAAAAAATTTATACTTATTTAGAAAGATGTTTTGATGCATTTGAAGGTGTTGCAAATATAGTTGGAGAAGTAGTATTGAAAAACAGCTAAAATATTTGCAAATAATGGGAATTTATGGTATAATTAATCTAATATGAAGGTTAAACTTCATATTAGCATTTTTATGTATTTATAAAAGAACGAGCCTTAAAATGACAACAAAGGGGGAAAAATGAGTTACATTGCAGTTTCTTTTATTTGTGTTTTTTCATTAGTAATTGGAATTATTGGAATGGCTGAAAACGAATTGTTTTCAACAAGAAGAAAACGGCGTTTTATCATTCTTGCATCAATAATAATTTTTGAAATCATTATTGATGCTATTTCACTGGGAATGGATGGAAAAGCTACAGAATATGTTGCATTATACAAGATCCTGAAAATAACAGAGTTTATTGTTTCACCAGTAATACCTATTATGTTGGTAAAACAAGTTACTTATAAAGCATTTTGGGATAAAATAAAAAAGCTATTTATTGTAATGTTTAGTATAAATGCAATATTACAGGCAATGACTTTTTTCTGGCCGATTATGTTTAAAATCGAAGAAAATGCAATATACTATCGTACACCATGGACTTTTATTTATATTTCCATACTGATAGTATTTTTTGCAGCACTTTTCGAGGTAGCAGCAAGAAAAACATTTACGCAAAATACGAGTAAATATGGATGTACATTGTTCCTAATAAATGTTTTTCTTTTATCTGGAATGATAATGAGGCTGTTTTATCCACAGTCAAATGCAGATTGGTTATGCATTACCATAGGCTTTTTCGTGTTTACTTTTTATTTTAGCAATAGCTATTTAAAGGTAGATTCAATTACAACATTGCTGAATCAAAAAGCATTCAGAAATTATTTGAGACGTGTAAAATACTCTACAGCTATAATAGTAATTGATGCCAACAATTTTAAAAGCATAAATGATACTTATGGTCACCAAAGTGGTGACTGGGCACTTAGCAGGATTGCTGAATTAATATTTAAGGTTTATAATAGAGTTGGCTATTGCTATAGAATTGGTGGGGATGAATTTGGAGTTATTCTAAAACCAGGGGTGCTAAAAAAAATTACTTACAAAAATAAAAACTTTGATACTTATGCTGCACTAGAGGATTTGCTAGATACTCTAAATAAAGAAATTGCTTGTGTTTCAAAAAGACATCCAATGCTTAATGATGGAGTATCACAAGGATATGGTATTTACAATTCTGCATTAGATAACCCATCAATAGAGGAATATAAAACAATAGAAGAAGTTCTTAAAATTGCAGATGAAAGGATGTATAGGCAGAAGAAAATAAGAAAAAATACAAGGTAAGTTCTCAACTTAACTAAGTAATTATAAATACATAATACTATATGATTTTATCATATAAGTTCCCTTAAAATTAATTTTTTAAGGGAACTTTTTATAGTTGTTGAAAATAAAAAAATGTTTTGATATAATGAAAAAATGAGAAGAGGTGTTTAATTATAAAAAGATTTATAGCTAAAAAAATATATAAAGCAATAATAATGTCAATATTTATAGTAACAATTCTATTTAGTACTTATAAAGTATATGCAAATGAAGAAATTGAAGTTAATGCAAAAGCTGCATTAATGATTGAAAAAAATACAGGTAAGATAATATATGAGAAAAATATTAATGAACAAAATTATCCAGCCTCAGTCACTAAAATATTAACAGCAATACTTACAATAGAAAAATGCGATTTGGAGGAAATTGCTACTGTATCTCAAAGTGCTATTTCAAATATTCCTTCAGGATATGTAATTGCACCATTATATGAGGGAGAACAGATAAAGATAAAAGATTTATTATATGCACTTATGCTAAAATCAGCAAATGATGCTGCATATGTTTTAGCAGAACATGTAGGAGGCTCTGTAAACGGATTTTCTGAGATGATGAATAATAAAGCAAAAGAAATAGGATGCAAAAATACTCACTTTGTAAATCCTAATGGAATACATAATCTAGAACATTATACAACTGCATACGATTTATATTTGATAACAAATTATGCAATGAAAAATGAGACATTTTCTAAAATTGTTTCTACATATCAATATACCTTACCTGCTACTAACAAATATTCATATAGTAATAGAATTATGGAAAATACTAATAATTTCATTAATCCTAATAGTGCATACTATAATCAAAATGTAAAAGGTGTAAAAACAGGTACAACAGATCAAGCTGGGAATTGCTTAATAACTGATTCTGCAGATAGTGGACTAGAATTTATTACAGTAGTTCTAGGTGCTGAAACTTCAAATAGTAAATTTTCTGAAACACGTAAAATGATAAATTATGCATTTGATAATTATACTCTTACAAAAGTATATGGAAAAGGAGATATAGTGACAAACATAGAAGTTGAAAAGGCAACTAAAGAAACTAAAAACCTTAATTTAGTTACTAGTGAAGACTTTTTAGTTGTGAATAACATAAATACAAATGTTGCTGATATGACTCCAGAGATAATTCTTAATGAAAATATTGTTGCTCCAATAGATAAAGGACAAGAAATTGGAACTGTAAAGTATAATGTTGAGGGAAAGGAATATACTAGTAAGTTATTTGCAGAAAATGATGTAGAGCTTAAGACTTATTATGTAGAAATTTCAATAGGAGTAGGAATTTTTTCTGTAATTATAATTATACTTGTAATAAAGAAAAAAAGAAGAGGTTAAGACAAACATAAACTATTAAATATTAAAAAGGTAGTGAAAAAATAATGACAAAAAGAGGAGATAATATTGTTCGTTATAAAAGATTAGATTATTTAAGAATAATATCCTGTATACTAGTATTATTATATCACTTAAACATATTAAAAGGCGGATTTTTAGCAGTATGTACTTTCTTTACTTTAAGTGGATACTTAGGATGCATATCAGCTCTAAAAAAAAATAGATTTTCAATTAAAAAATATTATATAAGTAGGGCAAAGAAAATATATTTACCACTTGTAATTGTAGTTTTTTGTACAATTATAATTTATAAGATTTATCCAATTTCAAATTGGATGAATCTTAAACCAGAAACCAATTCTGTAATTTTAGGATATAATAATTTTTGGCAATTAAATGCAAATTTAGACTATTTCACAAGAAATGTAAATTCACCTTTTATACATTTTTGGTATATATCAATCCTAATGCAATTTGAATTAATATTTCCAATTTTATTTGTATTTTTCCGAAACTTAAATAAGAGACTAAAAAAAGATGTGTCAACTATTGTTGTATTATTACTAACTATTATAGCAAATGCTGTATTTTACTACATGAGTTTAACTCAAAATATAATGGCAGTATATTATAATACATTTGCAAGAAGCTTTTCAATTATATTTGGTATTTTATTAGCTTTAATACAGCACAAATATAATTTTAAAATTTTAAAAATTTCTAAAAAATATGATAAATTGATATATTTAATATACATCATAATATTAATTATATTATGCACATTTGTATCAGCTGAGTCAAATAATTATGCACTTTATATGATACTAACAACCATAATTAGCACCAGATTAATTCAATATTCAATTATAAAAAATAAAAGAAGAGAAAAAAATAACAAAATATTAGATTTCTTGGCAAAAGAATCGTATGGCATTTATTTGATCCAGTATCCAATAATATATTTTTTACAAAACATTTCAACCAATGAAGTTATAAAAAATATATTAATAATTATTTTAACTATTATAATGTCTAGTGCTTTAAGCTTTTTAATAAATATGAAATCCAAAAACAACAATTTTAAAAAAATAAAAGCAGTATGTATATGTGTAATTATAATAATTGGAAGTTTTATATTAATTACTGAAAAAGATTATTCAAATGAAATGAAAGAACTAGAAAATATATTAAATGAAAATCAGAAATTAAGTGAAGAAAAAAATAATGAAATTTTAAATTCAGAAAATGAAGAAAATAGAGAAACGGACGAAGAAATTAACGAAGAAAAAGATGAAAGGGCAGAAGAAACAACCTCTACAATAGAAAATATAGAGGATAAAAAAAATAAGATTATAGAAAAAGTAAAACAACTTCCTATAGTGGGTGTTGGAGATTCTGTGTTATTGGGAGTTGCAGATGAATTACAAGAAAGATTTCCAAATGGATATTTTGACGGCAAAATATCTCGTACAATAGTTGGAGGAAAAGAAGTACTACAAAAACTGAAAAATCAAGGAAAATTAAGTGATACCCTAATATTAGTACTTGCAAATAATGGAGATTACTCAGACAAAAAAAATAGAGATTTAATGGATTTAGTAGAAGATAGAGAAATATATTGGGTAAACGCTGTTGGCGCTGATGATCCGAAATTTAATGAAAGATTTAAAGAATTTGCAAGTAATTATCCAAATATTCATATTGTTGAATGGGATGAAGCTGCAAAAAATCACCCAGAATACTTCTATGCAGATGGAGTACATATAAAAGGCAGTGGAATAAAGGCATATGTGGATACAATATATAATGCTATATGTAATAAATATTGGGAAAAATATGAAAAAGAATTATAAAAAAAAGGTTGTTATGATACAATGGTAAAAGAAAGATTAGGTTTATATGGAAAAAGCTTATAAACACAGAGGAGTAGTAGATTATGAGTAATTTTACTTTTTTGACTCAAGAGCAATGTTTTGAAAGAGATAAATTAGATATATTAGAAAAAAGAGGAACGAAAGCAGCAATAACGGATTTTTCTATTCTTTTAGGCGCTTATGTTTCTGATTATCATGTTAAAAATGATAGTTCTTTAGAGGGAAGAACAGGATATTATTGGACAAAATCAGATGACGGAGATAACGACGCGCGCGTGGTTAACGATGATGGTCATTGCTATTGCTGCACTGTTGACTCACGCAATGGTGGGGCTCGCCCAGCTTTACCGTTCTCATCAATCTCTAGTATCCCCACGAACGGAGAGAGTGGGAAAAGAGCGAGAGATGGAATTCTTGAAGTAGAGTATGGGTATTATCCACAAAAAGCAGCAACAAGAGATATGCAAGAAAGATTGGAAAGAGCATATTTGAGCCGGAAGTATATCAAAAACAAGAAATAGTTACACAACAGATTCTGTTGCTTATGATGAGTATATCATTTCTTTTCAACCACAAATACATCAAGAATACGAATATAATGGAAAAAGATATGTAAGAGTTGAAGCAAATACATATTATGATGGTGGTGATTTTACACTTTCAAATGGAGAAAACTACAGAGATGGTGATAATGTTTGGGTAGAAGTGTTGCCAGTAAAATGGCTTGTTGATGAAAAATCTCGTATGATGATAACTGAAAAGTTAATATTTGCAGGAGTGCAATTTAATAAAGAAAGAAATTACCATACAAGAGATTTTGACAGAACAGATATAAAAACATTTATGGATAGATGCTTGTCAAGAGATTTAGTACAGTCAAGAGGTATAGCAGAACAAACAAAAACAAGTTTAAAGGCAAAAAAGAAAAATGAAAATCCATATAATTTAGATTTTTCTGAAACAAGTGAAGCAGACGCCATTCGAGCAGCAATACAAAGTAATGTATCAATATTCTTACACGGAAAACCTGGATGTGGAAAA
>JAFWKV010000023.1 GCA_017511265.1 Clostridia bacterium
CAATGGGGACGGGCTTAAATGACACACATCAAAGATGTGTGTCATTTAAGCCCGTCCCCATTGACATCTTCTTTAAGCCCGTCCCCATTGACACGTCCCCTTTGACATTACTCAACTTCCTTTGCCTGTTTTAACATTAAATCGCCAAAAATGCCATATCCTTTTGTAGGTTCATTTACAAGTACATTTGTAACACTTCCTATAAATTTACCATTTTGAATAATTGGCGAGCCACTCATCCCCTGAATAATTCCTCCTGTTTTTTCAATAAGCTCATCATCTGTAACCCTAATTAACATACTTTTATTGTCATAATCATTATTTGCATATATCTTTTCTATTTCAATATTATATTCTTTAACCTTTTCTCCATCAAGACTACTTAATATAGTTGCAGGTCCAGTTTGTATTTCTTCTCGTAATGCAACTTCCATTTCTTTTGAAGTGTCTAATTTTAGTGCTGATAAATTATCTACTTTTCCATATATTCCAAAACTTGTATTTTTATATATTTTTCCTATATTTTGCTGATTTGCAACTGTTCCTTGCATTTTGCCTGGATTACCCTTTTCTCCTTTAGTAATTGATAATACTCTTGTTGTTACAAATTCACCATTAGCAATGCTTATTAAGTTTCCTGTGTCTATGTCTGTTATACCATGCCCTAATGCACCAAAAGTTTTACTTTTAGGCTCATAAAAACTAACAGTTCCAACTCCTGCGGCACTGTCTCTTACCCAAAGTCCTAGTTTGTATTCTGAATTGCCTGTTTGTGTAGGTATAATGCTACATTCCTGTGTATTTCCATCTCGTACATATTTAATATCTATTTTTTCTCCTTTTGATTTATTAACTGTATTAATTAAATCTGCTGTATTTGATATTTCTTGTTCTTCTATTGATATTATCATATCTCCTTCTTGTATTCCTGAATTTTCATAAGGCTTATATTTTTCGTTATCTATGCCTTCTACCTCGGTCATTCCTACTACTAATACTCCACTTGTGTATAGCTTAACTCCTGCTAAATTTCCTACAGGTATTACTGTAGTTTTTGGTAGTATGCTTACATCTATGTTTTTTACAGGGATTTTTCCTAGTATATTTATGTCTAGATTTGTTGTTTTAGTTTCATTTATATTTTTTGATGTATTACTTGATGAAGTTTGTATTGCTTTATAGTTTTCATTATTCTCTATATTTAGCCCTAATATTGTTTTTATGTTCAATTTTTCCCCTTCAAACATTATTAAGCTGTCTGGTATTGAGTCTATTGCTAGTATATAAATATATATAATAAATAACACAATTAAAATAGAAATTTTGAAAATCTTTTTCATAGCTGTTCTCCTCTATTTTATTGTGTTATTTATTTGAATTTTTATTCAAAACTTTTTGTTAATTTAATATATGCCTTATTACACAGTTTTTGTAACAAGTTCTTTTCTTATTTGTTCAATTTGATTTTTACTTGCTCCTGTATATAGCTGAATTTTTTCATCTATTTCGCCAAATTGAAGCATTTTTTTTATAACGTTCATTTTATCTTCTTTTCTACCTTCTTTTCTGCCTTCTTTTCTACCTTCTTTTCTACCTTCTTTTCTACCTTCTTTTTTTCCCTCTGTTATTCCTTGTTTTCTGCCTTTGTCTATTGCTTCTTTTTGCATTTTTAATCTTTCTTTTGCAAGTGTTTCATGTAACATACTTAATCCCTCCTTTTCAGATTTTTTATTTATTTTTTTCAATAATTCATTAACCTTTTCTTCTCCCAAACGTTGTACTAATGCATATTGTATCATTTTCTTCATTTTGTTTACTTGATGTTCATTATCATAATCAATTTTCCCTAATATCTTTTCTATAATTTCTGTTAGTTCTTTTTCGCCTCTTGACTTTTCCATCAACATTGCTTTCTCTATCATTGTTTCACCCTCCAATAATTGGTCTCGACTATAATGATTTATATCTATTACATTGTATTTAAATTCTAAATAATTTTTATCTTCGAATTCTTCTTGCAATTTTAAAAAGCTTTTACTTATGTTCCATTTTCCACTTCCTGTATAAAATACTATTGGTATTACCTTGGCATATTTGTACTCTCTTTTTTCATATTCTTGTAAATTGTTTGTATCTTTGATAATTTCTAAATTATAGTTCAACATTCTGTATGGCATTTTATTATCTTTTCTTGATTGATGCTCTATCAACACATAAACCTTTTTTCCTTTTAATTTGTATATTATATCTGCCTCTCTATTTTCGTAATTTTTAGTTATAAAGCTACTGTTATACTTTTCTAATTCTTCTTCAGGTACTTTCAAATTTAAATATTTTTCTAAAAATTGTGATAATTCTTTTTTGTCACTTAGTAAATCTCTAAATAGCTTGTCATGCATATTATTAAGATTAGTTAAATGATATTCTTCAGATTCTTCGCATAAATTATCACTGCAATTATTAATTTTGAAATATGCAATAAAATATTCATAATTTTCTTTCCTCATATCTCACCTACTTTCATATTTAATTTTGTTTTTTGCTAATATTAGAATTAATTTTTGATTATATAAATTGTATTGATACAATAATCTATGTCATTCCTAAGTTGAACTTAACTAATTTATACTAAAAATTATATATTAATTGGTATATTTTGTCAATACATTATTTAGAAATTTTTGAAATTTCGTAAAATTACAAAAAGGAACGTATTTATACGTTCCTAAATATTCATGATTTTTCTTTTGTTACGATCCACTTTCTCTTGAGCCATTCACCCATAGATTGTTCCCCATTTTGAACAATCCTTGTCTTTCACGACCTAATGCTGTGTAATACAAGCTTGCTAGTTCTCTTCCTTTTTCTCCTTTTTCCTGTATAACGTCTTCTAAATATTCATATACTGTCTCTGGTACTTTTGTACCATCCGATAAAGATTTTTCCATAGATTTGATATTTGATTGATTTACTATACTATTATAACATGCTAACTCTTTTCTAGGATAATAATAATCTTTCTCTATTACACTACCATCGACGTCACTTAATTTATCTATTGCTTTTCTTTCAAAATTTACATTAAATACTCCCTGACCTAAATTAACAGTCCCTTCTAATAAATCCAAATCATTTATTCTATGATATTCTCCTTGATTTGTGTCTGTAGTAGTTATATAAATTGATTCCTCTCCAACCGATTCCTCATTCTTATTGTTTGTAACTATTGCATATCCATTATATGGTCTTGTTCCCATGCTCATTCCTTGTAAGAAAGATATTACAGAAACATTATTTATTATTTTATCCCATTCATCTTCTTGTAATTTTGGCATTTGAAAATTTGGATTAGTTACTTGACTTATGTTATTAAAATTAGCAATTGCAGAAGATAAATTTTTTTGTATTGATTCTTTTATAACTTTTCTTCTTTCTTGATTAAAATTAGAATTATAGAATTCAATATCTTTTGCATTGTTGCTAAAAATATCCATTCCGCTTAATTGATACATATTTAAAAGTTTTTCAGTAAAAGCTCTAGCTTTATCATAATAAATTTGTGCACTATTATATTCATCACTGAAATAATTAGTTTTGAATTCATTACCTGTAGTTTCACTTAAATATTGTCTTTGATTTTGTACAAAATAAAAAATCCCATCTTTGTCATTATTGTCCTCATCCAAATAATACTTTGTTCCATTAACTTTTACACATTCGTATTTATCATCTTTATTTACAAATTCATATATTTTATCATCTTTACCACTTTTTATTGGTACCCCTCTATACATTTTCGAAGTTGTTTCATAAGCATTTGGATCTATTAAATAGCCTCCATCATTTATTACTGTTTTAGTACCATCAAGCATAACTTCTCCTTCTATTGTAATGTAATTGTCTAAAGAATATGTTATTACAAAATTATTTCCATTGTAATTATACTCTTTGCTGTAATAAATATATGGCTTTAGCCCAAATATTCTCTCACCATTTTGATATGTTGATTCATGCGAAATTTCAATATCATTTAATGCATTTGTAAATGGTGTATATATATAATATCCATCATATAGAGTATACACAATTGCAGGTATATATTCTTTTATGGCATCTCTTGAATTGCCCTTCATCTTGAAATTATTTGCAACAGAATTAATAAAAACATTTGCAGATGCTTCAATATCTCTCATTTTAGATGTAGTTAAATCAGAAAAATTGCTATTTACTGTGTTTTTTTGGAATGCAGAAACAGCATCGTAAGTTGCACCAAGTAGTTGAGAATCATATTGTGTTTGGATTTTTATTGTATCCATTTGAATTTGAACATATTCAGATAAAACTATTGATATTGGTAATATTATTAATACAAATATTACAGCTAAAGCTTGTATTTTCATATTTTTCTTTCCTTTTGTATATATTCAAATAGCTTGTAATACCAATTACAAGCTATTTGTTTATTAATTCAATTTTAAGTTATTAGTTACCATTTACTGTAACAATTCCAGAATGACTAGCAGATATTTGGTATGTATCATTTCCAGTTACTCTATAGAAAGCATTTTTTAACTGTTGAGATATTGTAGCATTTGTATTTTTAGCAGATACTGAGAATATATCTCCTTCTTTAAATGCTTTTATATTGTTTTTACCTAACTCTTCAAGTATTTGGCTTGTGTATACATTATAATATACATTTTCACCTATTTTTGTTGTGTCTGCTTGAGTTGCTTTTTTACCTGGATTTTCGTCAAGTATTTGAGCTTCAAGCTCTACATCATATGTATTTCCTGTTGAGTCTAATTGTTGAATAAATTTTGAATAATTTGCTTCTGTTAATTTTCCTGTTGTTCTTACATTATCTACAAATTCTGTTGTTAATGTTTGAACATTCAATTGTGATACATCATCTGCTCTGTCTGACATTGCCATTAGTGGAAATACGAACATTAATATTGCTGCTAAAAATATTGCAATTATGGTTATAGTTGAATCTCCCATTTTAATTCCTCCTCTATTACATTTTGATTTATTCTATACTACTATATGTAATTATTCTTTTTTTAGTTTTATTTACATCTTCTATGTTTTCACTTGTTTCTTCAGAATAATTACTTTCATCTTCCATATAGTATAAACCAATTTTTTCTTTTATAGTCGCCTTCTCTTTTATTTTAACATAAAGTCCCTTATTTTGCAAGGGGGACCTATCAAAATTAAAATAATTATATCTATTTTTGTCTAAATTTTCAAAATTTCCTTGTAATAAAGCAGTAATTAATTTGTCTGCATCAATATGATTTCCAATTTTTTGTCCTTCTAGGTCAATTATATTAGTTCCTTTATATGGATTTTGTTCGCTGTCTGCTCCCTCATTTTTAACTTTATATAAATCTCCAAATCCTTCAAATCTTACCATATAATTTTCATAATATGCTCTATATAATGTTGGAATTATATCTTCAGCCGTAACTGTTCTTTCTGTACCTTCTGGTTCTACGTACTCATACATACTTGTCTTGTCTCTATTGTCTATTATCCTTTGCGATGCTGTTGTAACATTTGTAAAGGCAAAAATGCTAAGTGAAAGTGCAATTACAAATGCAATTACAGCAAAAGCCATATATAGCGCATCAACCGCATTTTCCATAGCATTTTACCTCCTTTTACTCTTATTCTATAGGTTCAACATTTATTTCTGTTATTAATCCAGTTGATGGTGATTTAGTTATAGTAACATTATAATATTTTGTAGTAACAACATCCGGATCTGACCCTTCAGTTACTTGATGCCCGTCCACATTTAGTTTAACAACATCAGCGTTGTCTCCTAGTTCTTTGTTTGCAATCCAAATTCTAGATGCCATAGCTTTGATACTACTTCCTCTTTGTGTTCCAGCATATGTATCAAACTTACTGTTAAATGCTAAAATTTCAGATTCACTCATATTTACACTTCCAATAGCATCTTGTCCTTGTCTTAATACAAAAACTCCTATTGAAACTAGTACTATCGCTATTAATATAGCTGCAGCAATTAATAAAGCTTTTGTTGCATTCTCCATAATAATTTCCTCCTTTTTTTATTTGATATATTTTTATTATAGGTATTTTTTTTACCTAATTTTAATAACTTATTTACTTATCTGCTCAAAAAGCAGATATTTTACCTTTTGTGTTTCTTTATGATATTTTATATCTACACATTTAAATTTTATCGTATTGTAAAATCTTATAAAATTTTCAACTCCACCATTATATATTGTTTCAACATCATATATGGTATTATTATCTATAATTTTTACATCTAATTTTATTGAATTTTTATTATCATCTATGTATTTTCCTTTATTATCTTTATCTATTGCGTATGTTTCATTATTATCTATTACTTTATTTATTATTGTTGCTAAATCTGCTCCATATATTTCTTTATTTAAGTATCTTTCATATTCTGCATTTTGCGATAATATAGTATCACTATTTTTTTTATATGTAAAGTATCCATAAAGAAAAGATAAAACTATTATTGCTATTGCTATAAAAATCCATATTATTTTTTTCATTTTAATCCTTTTTTTCTTGAATTATTATTTTACTAACGAATTGTGTTAAATCGTCTATTGTAACATTGCAATGATATAATTTAAGTTTATAATTTTCTTTTTCTTGCCCATTTTCTGTAACTGTAACTACTTCCCCTATTTTTTCTTGTTTGATTTTGGCTATATCATTTGCTGATCCACCTTTTAAGTATCTTTCATCTGGGGGAACAGAACCTATGACATTTACGTCTGTATCAATAATTGAAGCATTTACATCAATATATCCTTTTACATTATTATTCTTATAATCATTGCTTTGATTATAATCTTTTGCTAAATTTGCAAGTGTTATTACATCATAAATGGTTAAGTCTTTTCCTTGATATGATAAAAATTGGCTATTAAATTGTGCTATTTGGTTTGCTCTATTTTCATCTTCTACATCTTTTGCATAGTTTCCAAAATAAGTAAATAAATAAACTCCAAGTGATAATATTGCTACACCTATTAATATAGTTGCTGCCATTATTAATGCTTTTGATGCATTTTCCAATTTTTATCACCTCTCTAATACTTTTTGTTCAAATTCAAAATTACTTATTTGCCCACTATTATTTCCTCCATTTTTATATTCAAATGTTCCTCGTTTAAATGTTAAATAATCTTCATAATCTGATTCATTTGTTTTTGGTGGTTCAGGTATAATTTGTCTGTCATAAGATAAATTTGCTTCGCTCCTTTTATTGTTAAATAATGTACCATTATACCCTAATTTTGAATTGTTTGGTATTTTAACTTTTACGGTTATTTTAGAATATCCCTCTCCATCTGCTTTATCTTTATTAAAATTTACTACTTTGTTTATCAAGCTAACCAATTCAAATCCAGTTAAATCCCTTTGATACACAGAAAACTCATCATTCACTTGAGCCAATTGTTCTGTTGTTAAATTACTTTCTTTAGATTGATAATATCCAGAAACCATCTGGTATATATAAAACATTGCTGAAAATATTACAACTGCAAATATTACTCCTGCAGAAATTAACAATGCTTTTGTTGCATTTTCCATAGCTAATTCCTTTCAAAATTATGATTTTAAGCTTGCCATAGACTGAGTCATTGACATCATTCCTATAAATACCAAAGGTACAATTAAGTATCCTACAAATAAGCAAATCATTGGTGCAAAGCCTATTCCTTTACCTATCATTCCTTTTCTTTGTATTAATCTATCATTTGATTCTTTTCTCTTAGCTTGGTAATAGTCTCTTTCTGAATCTAATTCATCAAATGCATCTCTAATAGGAATTTTCTCAACTGCTGCTTGCATGCTTTCAATTATACGTATAAAGTCTTTATATGTAATATCATTTTTTAATTCTTCTAATGCTTCCCAGGCACCAGCCTCATAGTTATTTACACACTTGCTTATTGGTTCACGGAATATGTTTGAATATCTTTCAAGCCATTCTAGAATAATTTCAACATTTATTCTTTCAATTCTCATAAGCATCAGTATAATTGTTTGGAATTGCATTACTTCATTTTCCATTTCCATTTGTCTCATTTTTAATTGGAACATTGTAATCCATAATGGAGACATATACCCCACTATTGCAAATACAAATGCTAAAAGTAATTCAAACCATTGTAGATATTCACTGTTTATTACTTTAAGTTTTCCTAAAACTCTTTCTGCTGCTTTATCAATATCTTCATCTGATGCTCCATTGAAATATGATGAAGTTCTCATTGCTGCTGCAATTTGTTCTTTTGTAACTTTAGTATTTCCTTTAAATCTATCTAAAAATACGTTATCCTGTTTTGTGAGTTCTTCAGCCTTTTTCTTGTCTTTTTCTGATAATCCACCTATCATATCATAATCAGATGTTGGCTGTTCATATTGATAATCAATTGCAACTTGATGCAATAAGCCAAATACAAATATCGCTCCCACAAAAACACCTATTGCTAAAACTACTCTATTAACATACAGCCATTCCATTTTCAGTTTGGATGCTGAATCTTTAAGTAATGTGCTTACTTTTTTATATTCTTTTGTTCCTTTTTTTGGTATAAATAAATCTGTAACTTTTTTTCCTAGTGGATTTTTGTATACTTTTGATTGCCAAGGATTTTCTACATTTTGTGTGTCGCCTTTTGTTGAATCATTATCTTTTAATTTTCTAATTAATATGTAAGATAAAAATGTAATTATTAATAATATAATTTGTACTATCATTCCCGCTTTACCAAAATAAAAGTCTTGTGTAAAGCTAAAGCTATCAACAGCCCAATTTCTTAATGGTTCCAATAATAGTATTGGTACAACTGATATTATTGATAAACTTTGGAACACATAGTTTAATTTATCTCTTTTTAGTATTTCAAGTTGCATTTCTTGTGTTATATTATTTATATTTTTTAGGTACAATGATGCACCATCAACTTTTCTGTCACCAAATTCTTTTGTTAGGTATGATATTCCTGCAAATTCTTTTAAAAAGCTATTTGGCGCTATATCATAGTATTTTTCTAGTTCATTTTCTGGGTCGTTTGATATTAATACTTCATATATTTTTTCACCTTGTCTTGATACGTTCTTTTCATCATCTTGTGATACTTGGTATATTGCTTCTTCTACCATATTAAATTCATGATATGCATGACGAATTTCAGAAAAGAATTCTATTTGTTCGTTTAATAGTTTGTTGTCTATTTTGTCTACCATTCCATCTATAAATGTGTCTATCATAACTAGTTCAAATAGTAGTAATGTTCCCATTAAGAGTAAATTGGAATGCGTAATTATAATTGTTGCAACAGCTGCTGGTACTACAATCGCTAATGATTTTGTAAGTATTTTAGCTGAATCACGTCTTGTTGCAAATTCATCATCAACATCAAGTATTTCTAGCCTTCTTCTAAGTTTTAATATATATCTTTTTAGTCCTGGTACTCTTGAATATGTAATGTATAACTTTTGATATAATATTTCCAAAGAAAATCCATTACTACTTGTACCTTCTCTTAGCTTCTGCATTTGCTTGTATTCTGATTGGTTCATCTTTTTTTGCAAAATGTAATATGCAATAAAAATTATTACAAGCAATCCTACTGCTCCTCCTGCTATGTACAAGATGAATTGGTTTGACACGTTCCAACACCTCCTTTGCCGGTTAAGACAAGGGACACTCTTTTTTCTCTAGGGAATTTCTTATAAGTTTAAAGGGTGTCCCTTCCCCTTGTTAATTTTCTTTTGCTTCTGTTTTAGTTCTTCTCTTTCTTTTTGGGGCATGTCCTATTCTAGCTCTATCTTTATTTCCCCAATGTCTTTCTATAAAATTATCAAAGTTTTCTGCATCTGTTTCGTCCATATTAAGTCTCATTTCTCTTAAGTTTTCGTCTGTTATTGGATTTGTAATTACATATTCTCCATCAACATACTCTAAAATATTTCTATATATGTATAATTGTTTGTCAGTAGTTTTTGTAAAATAATGTGTTGCATTGTCGAAAAATCTATCAAATTTACCTTCTAGTGTTTTTTCTTTTCTATGGTCAAATGTGTATAAATTTTTGTCTTCTACTGGTATACATTCTGTTACTCTTTCTACATATCTCTTACCTTTAAAGTCTTTTGTTAAGTGTATATCAAAGTTTAATACTTGTACAACTTGTTCTTCTGCTGTTTTTTCATTGTTGAATTGTCCTATTCTAAGCATTGAGTTTCTTAGTGCTGTTACTAGGTTTGGAAATGTTTTAGCATGGTGAGTAAATAATGTGAATTTAGATGCAACTTGAGCAGCTTGTATCATCCATGCAGCTACGGGGTCTGTTGCAACCTCACCTATAATGTTAACAGAACCGTCAGTTTTCTTTTGTACGTCCAAACCTTCTTGTCCTGATATTGTATCCGTTTCACGGAATGTTAAAATGTTTCTTGTAGGATAAATTCTTCTTAAGTGAAGCTCGAATGCAGTTTCTTGAACACGGATGTTCATTGTTTCATATATGTTTTCTATCATTCCCATAAGCATTGTTGTTTTACCACAACCTTGCTCACCAGTAATTGATGTTATTCTTGCGCCTTTTACAAGATATTTTAGTAATTCTATTGATTCGTCTGAACCTGGTTCTCCTTTAAACCATTGTTCTAGTGTTGAACGTTGAACATCGAATTTTCTTACAAAGAATGCCCATGTTTCTGAAAAGCTTGGTCTTACAACTACTACACGAGAACCATCCTTCATTTCATTTATTTTGTAACCATTTGTGTCTGACAATTGTCCTGGATTGTTATATTTATATATGTTTTGACATACCCTTTTAAGTTCTGCTTCTGTTCCAAATGATAGGAATGCTAAACGTATTGATTTACCTTGGAAGAATATCCATATACTGTCACATGCTCTTGGTACTTTATGTTCTGCAACTTGCTCTAAGTAGTCTCCACTTACTTGTGCTACTTGGCTTAAAAAGCTTTCAGGTAAACCAGATACACCACCAGATATACCATCTATATTCATGTCTCTTACTTCATCTATACTGCTATATCCTTTATAATGTTGGTATATTCTTTGTACTACTACATTTAGTTTTGCTTGAAATGAAAGTGTTACATTTTCTGTTTCATATATTTCGTTTATTTCATCTTCTGTTATAACATATGATGGTTTTGTTTCTCCATCAACATATTTTAGTGTAGCTAGATTGTATTTTTTTATTAATTCTGTTAATGCTTCATATCCATATTCTTCTTTGTACATATATATTAATATATCGAATTTGTCTTGAGCTGTAAGTAATGATGGGATATCAAAAGGAATAGCTTTTGATATGTTCATTTCATTAACACCATATTCTTGCTCTAATAAATCATATATTAATTCTTTAACATATTTTTTATCATTAACATCTCCATATGTACAGCCTTTTAATGCTTTCTTTAATTCGTATTTTTTATTTTTTCTTCTTTTTAATTCTTCTTCAGAGAGACCAATGTCATATAAATTTATTTTAGTAATTTCATCTAATCTTCTTTTTATAAATTGTGTCATTAGTTCTATTGTATATGTTTTGTCATCTACATTTATTTCTTCTTCTACAGGTGCTTCCTTCTTTTTCTTTATTGTAGAATAAATAATATATCCAACAAGCAAAATTGCAATTATTGTTAATATGATATTACTTATACTCATTAGCTTCTCTCCTTTCTATTGTTTTCTCATTTGTATGTCTTGTATTCTATAAAGAATATTGTCTGATAATCTTTTTACTTCTTTTAAAAACAATACATTTCTGTCTGTTTCATCACTTATTCGTCTTAATCTTAAAAATAAATCAGTTACACTTGCTTCTTCACATGCTTCAAAAAACAATGTATTATATGGAATTGTGTTTACTTCATTTTTTTCTTTTAAGTATCTTGTAATGTTTTTTGCATTATATTTTGAAAATTTATCATATCTTCCTACCAATAATAATGTTTTGGGACTTTGTAACATTTGGTTATTCTTTTTAGCTTCTTTATATTGATCTATACTGGAAAATCTTTGTGGCATCGTTACCACAATAACATCAGAATTATGTAATATTTCTTTTTCTACATCTTCTCCTACATTATAATCTATATCTACAATTACTAAATCATAATATTTTTTTGCTAATTCAATTATTGCAGGATATGAACTTCTTATTTCTTTATAAACTTGTTCTTCTCCTCTATAGCTAAGCAATACTTCTAATCTATCTTTAAATACTGTTCTTGCATAATTTGTTATTATGTCAGGGCTTACTTTGTTACTACGTACAATTCTATTTAACCCTTCAATGCCATTTTGCATTACTGCATTTGTGTTAGGTCCAAAAAGGCCTAAATTTCTCTTTTTACGTTCTTTTTCCCAAAAAGCATTGCCCATAGTGTCTTCTTTTACACTTGTTGAAATTACAAGTATTTTATAGTTATGTTCTATTGCCATATGTGTCGCTACTGCAATTACTGCTGATGTTTGTCCTGTTTCTTTTTTTCCTTTGCTCCAAAATGAAACTACCGCCATGTCTATACTCCTTTTTCCTTTTCAAAAATTCTTATTGCTTTTCTTATTTTTGAATCACTCGTGTCTTTCAAAATTTCTTCTGCTATAAATATTAGACTTTCTCTATATTGTTGGCTTATTGTTTTAAATTTTATTTTTTCTGTTCTTTGATTTTCTGCCAGAGCTGATGCATCTCCATTTTCTATTGGGAAATATATTCTATTTTCTTTCCAAATTATTTTGTATCCTGCTGAAAGGAAATTTAAATAGTCATCTTCTTCTTTAAACATTCCTTTAGAAAATAATACTTTTGTTAGATTTAGT
Organism: Clostridia bacterium; assembly: GCA_017511265.1. Lineage (GTDB taxonomy): Bacteria > Bacillota > Clostridia > TANB77 > CAG-508 > CAG-269. Next base: position 12,914 of record JAFWKV010000023.1, read on the forward strand.
GGTTCGCTTAAATTGTTTAACGCTTCTAAACCTTTTTTTAGTGAATATAAATCAAATCCTGTAACAAAATAATTATCTTCTTCTGGTCTTACGTCAAAAGCATCTATAGCCTCGCCTTTATCAATGTCTATTAATATATAGTCATATTCCATTTCTTTTTCTTCTGATATGCTTAAATATTTTTTTATATCATCCAAATTATAGAAGCCTACTGCTACATCTATTTCTTCGAATTCAGTAATATATGATACTGTTGGCTTAATTGCAGGAACTACATATTTAGCTTTTTGATTGGTGGTAGAATCTACCACCAATACTTTTTTTCCTACTGTTTGTAAAATTTTCGCTATATATATAATACAATCTGTTTTATCATAGGCTCCTATAAAGTTTACTTTTTTCATGTGTTATCTTCCTTCCAAATAGTATTATTTCGATGTTGAAGTTGCTCCTCCATTTAGAGATTGTAAGTATTCTTCTCTTGTTGATTGTGAATTTGTTATACTTTGTTGCATTTTTGTTTGTTCATTTCCTTTTGCATCTTCTTGTGAACTAATCGTTGGATTTATATAATTTTCTCTTACATCTCTGTTGTATCTACTTCTTAGAGCATTTAATGCTTCTGTTAATATATTTTCATCACTTTCAATAAGTTTTGCTACTTCTCCATTTACTGGATAGGTTGGTTTAGCTGCTTCTTGATTACCTGCATCTGCATATTTTGTTGCATATAGTTTTGAACCATTTATCATATATGCTTCTACAATTGCATTTGACATTGTTAATATTTCATCTTCTGACATTTCTAACATTATAGTATCTTTAGAATCTGTTCCTCCAACCATTGGTATTTCTACTTTTTTCTTTGATACTACTATAAAATCTTGACCTGATGGTAGCATTAATCTTATATCAACAAAATTTCCTGTAGCTAAATCCATTGGTAATACAATAGTATTATATTCTTGCTTTCTAACGTCTTTTCCCATTTCATTTCCATCTATGTAAAGCATATCTGTACCAACAGTAGTTCCCTTTTTTAATGCTACTTTTGCTATTACCTTTCTGTCCTCATTTGGATTGTCTTCGTTTATAAAATTTGCTGGAGTTACACCATTTGATGGTTTAAGTTCTTTAGAAACTTTCCTTTTTTCTAAGTCAGATTGGCTAATTTCTTCGCCTGATGAAATGTCTCTTTTTAATACATACACTTCTGCTGCTTGTAATTCTTCTTCTTTATTTTTCATCTGCATCATAAAATAAACTAAACCTGCTATTACTCCTCCTAATATAAGTGTTGTTAATAACATTCCTAATAAAAATGAATTTCTTGATCTTCTTTGCATTGGATTTGTTGCCATTACAAATTCCTCCCTTTATTTATATTTTTTTGCTTTTTTTCTACAAAATATCATCTATTTTATTGTAACTCAATTGTTCTTCAATTGCAATAAATATGGTTAGTGTAATTTAAATTTAATATTTTTGTAATATATTTGTAATATATTTTTGTAGTGCATTAGCTACTCCTTCGTTATTGTTGTCTTCTGTTACATAGTCTGCAATTTCTTTTACTTTGGGCATACTTTCTCCCATAGCTACTCCAATTCCTGCATTTTGTATCATTTTATAGTCATTTATATTATCTCCTATTGCAATTACTTCCTCTGGCTTAATTCCCATTGTTTCTGTTAAGAACAAAATTGTTTCCCATTTGTCTACACCAGCTCTTGTTATTTCAGTATAAAAATATTCAACAGATATTTCCTGGGTTCCTTGTTTAATTTTTTTGCTTGCCATGTGTTCGGTTTCTAATATTTCTATATTCTTTATCTTTTTTATTTTTTTTATTATTGAGTTAAAAATTATTTCGTCATTATCACAAATTGCTATTTTTAAAAAATCTTCATCACTATTTTCAACATATTTGTATGGATTTTCTACAATATTGATTACTGTTCTCTTATCTTCTTCTTTTTTTAAATTCTCTTTATGATAGTATAATGTATTGTAATTAAGTGACTTTGTTATTATTGCATTTTTAGTGTATATATTATAATATATGCTATTTTTTTCACACTCTTTTATAATCTCTAATACTTTGTTTTTATTTAAATATTTTTTGTATATTGTTTTATCATTTTTTATATCATAAACAATTGCACCATTTCCTGCTATAAAATAATTTTGGCTGCCTATTTCTTTCGAAATGTTTTTCATATAATCCATTACAGATCTTCCTGATGCTATAACTACATCAGTACCATTATTTATGGTTTCTTTTATGATTTTTTTTGTGTTTTCTGTAACTACTCCATACGAATTTAAAAGTGTTCCATCTAAGTCTACTACTACTAACTTATACATTTTTTCTCCTTTGTGATGTTTTTTGCCCCGTCCCAAAAAACAGCATTTAAATTATTTTTACCTTTTATATATACTTTATTATTTATTTTTTTTCAAGTTTTTTAAATAATTTTCCCAAAAATTTCTTGTTTATTTTTTTTAAATTTACATATTCTATATTTAGAAAAAGCAATAGTTTTTTCTGTAAATGTTATATATAGCAGGAGGTGAAAAAACAATGGCAAACTCAAACAGTAATAAAAAATTAGTTCCAGAAGCTATGGGTGCTTTAGAAAAATTTAAATATGAAGTAGCTAGCGAAGTAGGTGTTAATTTAAAAGACGGATATAATGGAGATATATCAGCTAAAGATGCTGGTAGAATCGGTGGTAACATGGTTAGAAAACTAATTCAACAAGCTGAAAACAATATGAAATAATTATAGCTAGGTTTAACTAGCATATAAGTTTGCAGGAAGTTAAGTTTTGTTTTTACATAACAGTAAAGGCAGGATTTGATTTCCTGCCTTTTTATATATGTTTAATAAGTATAATGAGCTATTTTTATGCTTCTGGTTCAACTAATCCATAATTTTTACCATCTTTTAGTGTGTAAATAGTATTTACTTTTCCTGTTTCAACATTTATAAATGATAAGAAATTATGTGTTGGTCTCGCCTGTAGTTCAAGTACAGCATCTTCTGGTGTAATTGGTTTTATTTCGTAATAAGATGTTTTTACAATTTCATTTCTTATTTCTGAAATTTTATCTGTTTCTTCTTCCATTGTTCTTAATGAACCTTCTCTTTGTACTTTTTCTCTTTTTGTTTTTTCTTTTCTTATTTGTCCTTCTAAAATATCCATGTCTCTATCTATTGAAGCATACAAATCTTTATCTTCTGCAGCTGCCATATATGTATATCCATTTGCCTTTACAAATATTTCTGCTGTTTGCTCATTTTTGTTTGCTTTTAATGTTACATCTGCTGTTGCATTTTCAAAATATTTTTCAATTCTCTCTAGTTTTTTTTCTACATAGTCGTTTATTGCATCTGTAACTGTAATTTCTTTTCCTACTATTTTTATTTCCATAAAAATCATCCTTTCTCTTTTTGTTTTATTACACCCTCATTATACATTTACTTTATTATTTTTGCAAGTGTTTTTGAAAAGATTGTCAATATGGAAGGACTTTAAGGGAAGCTGTCAATGGGGACGGGCTAAAAGGAAAAAGGTCAATGGGGACGGGCTTAATTGACACAACCCCGTCCCCATTGACCTTTTTCCTTTTAGCCCGTCCCCATTGACACAACCCCGTCCCCATTGACCTTTTTCCTTTTAGCCCGTCCCCATTGACACAACCCCGTC
>JAFWKV010000024.1 GCA_017511265.1 Clostridia bacterium
AGTAGATATAAAAGAAGCACAAACAGAAGTAGAAGTAAAATTAAATAGTGAAGAATGGACAAATGAGAAGCAAAATGAAGTAACATTTGAAGTAAAATTAAATTCAAATGGAGCAAAATACAATATGTATAAAAATCCTAGTATAAGAATGGAATTACCAGAAGAAGTAGAAAAGGTAATATTAGGTGAAAGCTCATTATTATATGGAAATGGATTAGAGCTACAAGAGGTAAAATTAGAAGAAAATGAAAATGGAAGCAAAGCAATAGTTGCAACTATTGAAGGAGCACAAACACAGTACATTGAAAATAATTTAGACTTACAAACATATTTACAAATACCAGCTGTAGTAATACTAAAAAAAGATTTATTAGTAGATGCATCTAAAATAAAGGTAAATTGCTCAAATGAATATACAGTAGATAATACTATAGAAGAAAAAAGTTTTGAAAAAGAAATAAAAGTAATTGACTATAAAGAAATAGAAGCTAAAGAAGAAAATAATGAAAGTCCTATATTTGAACAATTTAAACCTATACAAACAGTTATGGCAGAAACAAAAGATGATAAAAGTAACAATTTAAAATTAGAGGTTGTATCAGCTAAAGGTGAAACAGTTTTAAATAATGGTGACACTGTTTATGAAGGGGAATATATAAAATACAATATAAAAGTTACAAATACATCTGATGAAGATATAGCAAATGTAAAAATTAGTACAACTATTCCAGAAGGATTAACATATGGAGAACTGGAAGCAGATTATAATGAAAAATATGAATATAAATATGAAGAAAATACAAGAAGCAAAGATATACTAATAGGAACACTAAAAGCAGGAGAAAGCTGGGAATATTTTTATGAAACAAAGGTAAATGATTTACAAGATACAGAAGAGCAAAAAGAAGTATCAACTAATATTTCTGTATATAGTGGAGAAACTAAAGCAAATGATTTAGTAATAAATAATATAGTAAAACAAGCGGATACAAAATTATTGATGGTAGCAGCATGTGGTCCATTACCTGATACTTGGACATACTTAATTAATATAGATAGTACAAATCAAGATAAAAAAGAAGTTAATATAAGTTTACCAAAAGACTTTTCTTTTGAAAGTATTTTGGATCAAGACTCAAAAGAACCAACTAGTGAAATTCAGCAAAGTGAAAATAATCAAATTTCTACATTTTTAGAGCCAGGCACTTGGTTTATCGGAGGATCTATAGATAGAAAAAATATGCGTAAAGAATACGACAATGATGTAATATTATATGCATCATTGAAAGTAAAATCAGGAGATACAATATATACTTCAAATGAATGTAGAATTTTATACAAATTTGACAATGTAGAAATAACTATGGAATCTGAAAATGAAGGCGAAAAAGTAAAAATTGATGAAGATATTAATTATAAAATAACAGTAAAAAATACAGGAGGAATAAATGTACAAAGTACGGATTTTGCAGCTTTTGAAGTTAATGTAAAAGATTTCTTACCAGATTTTGTAGTTCCTGAAGAAGTAATATATGATAATTTTGAAGAAGAAGAAAAAGACAGTAAAGAAGAAACAAGTGATGATGGTACAAGTGTTACAAGTTATTTAGCAACAGGTGTATACAAAAAATATAAAGAAACTTTAGACATTAGCGAAATAAATAAAGATTTAGATGGAAACAAATTAGCAAATGTAGATGTATATATAACAATACCTTATGGAGAAACTGCCGAAATATATGTAAAAACAAAAGCTGATTATGTTGAAGAAGAAACACAGGTAAAAAATAGTAGTACAGTATCTGGTGATAGCATTAAAGCTAAAACATCAAATATAGTTACACATACAATAATTCCATATGATGATAATAATGAATATGATGATAAACAAAATGATAAAGATGATGATAATAATGAATATGATGATAGACAAAATGATAAAGATGATAATAATGAATATGATAATAAACAAAATGATAAAGATAATGAAAACACTAAAAATGTAATCAATAATGATAACAATACTAGTATAGATAAAAAAAATAAAATAGTAAACAATGAAGGAAACTTAAATATTGATAAATATATTTCTAATGTTAAAGTAACAACAAATTCTGGAATAAAGGAAAAATCGTATTCAAATGAAAAAATGGCAAAAGCAGAAATAAAAGCTAAGGAATTAGATGGAGCCAAAGTAGAAGTAACATACAATATAGCCATAACAAATAATACTGGAAGTGCAAAAACAATAGGAAGAATTATAGATAAATTACCTGAAGGATTTGAAATTTCAAGTAATAACAATAATTGGGTAAAAAACAACAATGGAGAGTATATAAATACAAGTTTATTAAATAAAGAAATTAATTCTGGAGAGAGAACTGAATTAAAATTAATAGCAACCAAAACAATGACAGAAAACTCTACAGGAACATATACAAATATTGCAGGACTAGGACGAACTATTGAACAAAGCAATACATCTAAAGCAGATATAATTATTTCTGTAAGTACAGGTAATATAATAATATATATATCACTTATAATAGGAATTCTTAGTATTATGGCTATAGGAATATATCTAACAAAAAAATACGGCTTGAATGTAACAATAAAATTAAATTGTTTTATTCTTATACTAATGATACTATTCATGACTACTTACAGTGAAGTTAATGCAGCAAGTTTTCACTGGCACCCAACTACAGATAAAGCGGGTGGATATAACATTGTAAATGGAAAATTAGAAAAAGTTGGTGGCTCTCACCGTCGTTTTGCGGGAAGTAGAAAAAGTCATAATGAATCAGAAACTGGAACTTGCGGTAATCCAGGAGCTTATCCATATAGAGCCTTTTATGAAACCTCTATAAATATAATTACAAAAGAATCGCATAGTAAAGTTAAACATAAAAAATCAGGTGATTTCAGTAAAGCTAACAGCACTATTAATACTACATCATTAGATGCAACATATTGCTTAATTGGACCATTTAAGATAAGTAATACTAGTGGTAATGTTCCTTCAGTTGTTGTGAAAAATAATAAGTCTGCTAACATAAATAGAACTATATGCGATAGTTCAGGCAAAACAATAACAATGACAAAAAATACTACTACATTTTATTTAAAAATTAAAAAAAGTGATCAAGTAAATGGTATTAAAAGTGTAGTAGCAACTTGCGATATTTTATGTACAGATACGCAAACATATACAGTAAAATGGAAAGAAGTTTATTACACGTCAGATAGACACAATGGTGGAAAAACTCCTCAGCCAGTTGTTAGAGATGAAACGCAAAGCCAGAGTGCACCATCTTCTAGTATACATATAACAGAGAAAAAGGTAACCTGGACAGGAATCCAAACACCCGATTATGGCTCATTAGATATACTAAAAGAAGATGCAGATAGCGGTATTGGATTATCTGATGTAGTAATCAATGTAAGATGTGATGCAGTAGGTTATAATCAAGATCTCACAACAGAACCGGATGGAGAAATACACATAGATAATTTAAAACCAGGAGAATATACTTTAACCGAAAAAAGTAATCCGCATTATGGCTACATAGCTAACGCAACTGGTAAAGTTACTGTAATAGGAGGAGAAACAGCCTCTGCTATATTACCAAATCGAATAGAAACAGGAGACCTTGTAATAAATAAAAAAGACAAAGACAAATCAGATATAAATTTAGAAGGAGTAGAATTTAGGCTAAAGAAAGATGGAAACTATGTAAGGCTAAATGATGCAGATAGTTTAACAGGAACACAAAGAATAACTAAATTAACTAATGCAAACGCAAATGGCTCAAATGCTACTACATTAATTACAGATGATGATGGAACAATAGAATTAAATAATATAGAAACTGGAAATTATTCATTGGAGGAAATAGGTCTTAGTGAAGATGACGAAAAATACTATGAAGTAGATGGTGATTACATATATAACGGTAATAGTAATACTCCGGTAGGAAATAACGCTAGTGGTAAGCCAAATAGTATACCGATTTCAATTACAAGAAAAAATAAATCAACAGTAAATGTAAATAATAGAAGAAAATATGTAGATTTATCAGGCTATGTATGGGAAGACATAACACCAGTAGGAAAAGGAGCAATACGCAACAATATTTTTGAAGATGAAGATAAAGATGTTAAAATAGAAAATATAAAAGTAACATTAAAAAATAGTAATGGTACAAATGTACAAGATCCAGAATACACAAATTCAGATGGATATTATATTTTTGAAAAAGTAAATATAGATAATCTTAGTGGATATTACTTAGAATTTGAATATGACGGAGAAATATACACAACGACAAAATCATTTAACGAGCAAGGACAAAATAATTCAAATGCAGAAGCTAATACATCAAAAGCACAAGAAATAGATATAGACGAAAAGGGAAACCCAATAGATCATGGTAGAACATATGTAGATAATAAGTATAATAATGTAGTAGGAACAACAAGCGAAGATCAAAGTAGAGTAAATGATAGCTTTAATGTTAAATATAACCTTACAAGAAGTGAAGAAAAAGATGCAAAAGCTAAGTCAATCAATAGGGCGATATTTGAAGGACAATTATCAGAAACTACAAGAAATGTCAGAGGATTTGGTACAGAGGAATATAAGCAAATCATGCAAAAAAAGGAGACTCCAGACAATGATGCTCCTACATATGAAAATTACGATACAATTAATAGAATTACAGCAACAACAAAAGAAACAGGATATGGAGCATTAGGAGGAGAAACAGCAAATACAATTAGACAAAAAGGAATAACAGAGCTTTCTAATAGAAACTGTGGACTAGTAGAAAGAGAACAAGTTGATTTAGCTGTTACAACTGATTTAGATAATGTTAGAGTTGAAGTGAATGGATACAAAAACACATATACTTATGGAAAAGGAGCAACAGTTCAGCCTGAAACAGACGAAAATGGTAATCCAATACGTACACAAGAAGAACAGTTTAGATTAGATATAAAAGCGAAAAAATGGGGATACTTTAGAACACTATATGCATCAGACATCATACAAACAGATAAAGAAACATGTAAGGTTTATTTAACATATAGTATTAAAATAAGAAATAACTCTAACACATTAAGTGCAAAGGTAAATAGACTTGCAAATTATCATAAAGAAGGATATGAACTAAAATCTTCATGGTTCGGTGATAAAGCAATAGAATGGTCGAATGCAACTGGTTTATCAAATGAATATCAAGTACAATATACAAATAATCTAGATTCTATTTTACCACAAATTTCAGCAGGAACTTTCCAAGAAATAATGGTAGAATATGAACTAAGTAACGAAGAGGTTGTAAGAATTCTTAGAGGAGATATTTCATATGATAATATATTTGAAATAGATAATTATACATCTTATTATGGAGATAGTACATATTATCATAACAGAAATTTGAGAGAAACAGGAAATATTTATGCATCTATAGACAGCAACTCAGCACCAGGAAATGCAACACCAGGAAATATATCAACTTATGAAGATGATACAATGGCAGCACCTACAATTACATTAAAGCTTTCAACAAGTGAAAGAACAATAGAAGGTAATGTATTTGAAGATATGCCGACAGAGGCTAGTTTGAAAAATAACGAGAGAATAGGTAATGGAATCTATGACAAAGATATAGACGGTGACAATGATGCTGGCAATGTAAAAGTTGAACTATTTGAATATGATGAATCTGTACAAACAGATGAAGCTGGACAACCATTGCAAGGCATAGGCAATTATAAAGTTGAAAATCTTGCTGGTATGTGGGTTAGTTATTTACCAGAAGGAAGAAAAATTGGTGACTTTGTACAAGGAACGAGTGTATTAGATGGAAGATATGAGGACTATGAGACATCTGATGTAAAAGAGCCAGAAAAAAATCCAAATAAGATAGAGGTAAAAAATGGTCAAAGAATTCCTGCACAAGTAAAAACAGACCAAACAGGCCATTATAAAATTTATGGAATTATACCAGGAAAGTACATACTTAAATTTACATATGGCGACGGAACTGTGATATACAAAAATGGTGAAGAGCCAGAAACATTGAATGGAGCAGACAGATATAAATCTACAATAATAGCGTCAGATGAAATTAAAAACAGATTAAACAATTCTCCTAAAACACCATCAATGTGGTATAAAACAACTGAGAATGAAGAAAGAACTTCTGATGCAGTAGATGCACATGATTCAAAAGACAATGATGCAACATTACATGAGTTAAATGCAAGTAATCAAAATAATCCTAGCAAATCTTCAAAATCTGCATATAGCTTACCACTAAATATTAAATTAGAAAATGTTAATACAGAACCAAATAGTGATGATAATGCAGAAGAAACAAAAGAACAAGTGGATGAAACAGGAGAACAAGTTATAAAAACAAATCCTGATGGAACACAACAAGTAGAGACGGTGTTTAGATACAATACACAAAATGTTGACTTTGGTATTATAAAGCGTCCAAAACAAGACTATGAATTACAAAAAGAAATAACAAACATAAAATTAACTTTAGCTAATGGACAAGTATTAATAGATGGAAATCCAAAAGATCAGAATTTACAATATAAAAAATACTTACCTATAGATGGAATTAGAGCAAATATATTAAACATGGAAATCGATAATGAATTAATTCAAGGTTCAACATTAGAAGCTACATATAAAATAATTGCAATAAATAAATCAGAAGTCAATTATTTAAAAAACAACTATTATTATTATGGAAGCCATGGAGAAAATGATCCAATCGAAAAAATTACTATATCTAAAGTAATAGACTATTTAAGCAATGACTTGATTTTTGACAAAAATAGTGTAAGTGGAGATATTGAAGTAGGAAGAATAGAGATAGTAGACGGAAAAGAACACATTGTAGTTGGTGAAAAAGACTTGGGTGAAGCCTCAAAGTATTTAACAGAAGAAGCAATAAATAGTGCAAAAAAATACAATAACATATTAATATTACAAAATGATAACGAAATTTCACCAAATGATTCTGGAGCAGTATGGGAATATAAGGCAAGTAGAGTACTTGCTGCATCAGAAAAACTAGAATATAATAATAATGCAGAAACAATTGAAGTAAAAGCAAAAATACCATCTGAAGTAAATAATTTAGGAAACTTAGATCCAGATGCAACAGAACCAAAAGAAACAATAGGATATAAAGAAACAGACTACTACGGACAGCAAATAGCAATTACAAACCCAACAGGTGAAAATAGAAATATTATTATATATGCTATAAGTGGATTTGCAATGTTAGTAATTGTAGGAGGACTAGTAATTATAAAACGTAAAGTCTTAAAGTAACAATTCAGATTTGATTTTTATAGAGTAATCTAAGTGTTGTTATATAAATATATGTAAGAACAAGACCCAAAGGAAGACCCCAGCTATGTTTTGTTCCAAATATATTTATATAACAACACTTAGATGAAATAATTAAAAATCAAATCCGAATAGTAACAATATTTGGCATTTTTCTTTACAATAAAAAAAACGTATGTTATAATCGTACACAGAAGAGGGTGATTTAATGAACCAAATTCTTACTACAAAAGCAGTAAGACCAAAAAAAACAGTACCATTAAAAACAGTAATAGTATTTTTTGGAATAAGTATGATAATTTTTGGAATATGTATGGTTACTAGTGGATCATACGCAATGTATAAAAGTGCAAGTACTCGTACAAGCAAAAAAACACAAAACACATCACAAAATAATACAACCCAAACTAGTACAAACTCAAACATACAAATACATTTAGCAGTTGAAGGATCTAATATAAAAGCAACAGTTGTAGGAGAAACTGAGATAGATTTTGTAACATACAAATGGGATGAAGAAGAAGAAACAACAGAAGCTATAAATAATGTATCAGGTGAAATTGAAATTGAAATACCTAGTGGTGAACACACACTTACAGTTACAGCTGTAGACATAAATAATAACGAAAAAACAGAAACAAGACCAGTAAAAGGTGTTACAAAACCTAAACTTGAAGTTACACAAGATGGTAGTGAATTTGTTATAGATGCTTCAGACGAAATAGGATTAGATAGATTTGAATTTATTCTAAATGGAAAAGGATATTTAGTTAGAGTAGAAGGCGAAAAAGAAAAACAATTTAGATATCCATTAGAAGAAGGAGACAATACATTAGAGGTAACTGCTTACAATACAGAAGGAGCAACAGAACAATTCAAAGCAATATGTCATAATTAGAAAATAGAGGGATAGTTAAAAAATGACTATCCCTATTTATGTTAGGAGTATATTTAAATGACAATAATAGAAAAAATAGCAACTTATTTTTTGATATATTCATTTTTAGGTTGGTGTGTAGAATCAATATATAAAAGTATACGACAGAAAAAATTAGTTAATAGTGGTTTTATGTTTGGTCCAATGTGCCCAATATATGGGTTTGGTGCAATCATTATGTATTTATTTTTAGATGATTTGAGCAATAAACCAATAATAACATTTTGCTTAGGATTTGTTGTACTTTCAATATGGGAATATATAGTAGGAATATTATTAGAAAAAATATTTCATACAAAATATTGGGATTATTCTAATAATAAATTGAATTTTCAGGGTAGAGTATGCCTGTTAAATTCGACATTTTGGGGAATTTTAAGTGTTGTTTTTATAGACATTTTAAATCCTCTTGTAACTAATATTTTAAATCAAATTGACTTAAAAGTTATTTTATATATTGATGTAATAATTTATGCTATTCTAGCTATAGATATTATAATATCAATAATTAATACTTTTAAAATAACAGAAAAACTAAAATATGTTGATGAATTAAATAGTAAGATCAAGGAAAAATTAGAAGAAATAAAAAATAAGGGAAGAAATAGTGAAATAGGTGAAACTCTTCAAGATGCACTTGAAGAACTAAAAACAAAGAGAGATATATTGGTACAAAAATCATATAACAATATAATTAGAATAAAAAGGGCATTCCCTACAATGAAGTCTGAACAAATTACTAAATTTTTAAATGATAAAACTGAATTTTTGAAAAAATAATTTGCATTTTAATAATTAATATGTATATAATAAAGAAAACTAAGGAGAACGGAGGATACTTATGATACAAGAAATTTATATAATTGACGATGACGAATCATCAATTATAATATTTAGAGAGTTATTTAAAAATGACACTGAATATAAATTTATAAGTGTAAAAACAGAACAAATAGATATTGCTTTAAAAAATATACCAGCATTAATAGTTATTAATGAAGATGCAATTGATAGAAATGTTATTGAATTATGCAGACAAATTAGACAAGACGAAGACAATACAATAACACCGGTTATAGTAGTTTCTTCTAATGGTGATAGACAACATAGAATGGATATATTAAACGAATCAATAGAATATTTTATTAAAAAACCTGTAGATGAAGGATATTTATATTTAACTGTAAAAAATTTAAACAGATTACTTTCAATTAACAGAAGAATAAGTCCACTAACAGGCCTACCAGGAAATGTTCAAATTCATGCTGAGCTTAAAAAGAGACTGCTAAATAAAGAAGATTTTTCAGTTTTATATTTAGACTTGGACAACTTCAAAGCATATAATGATGTTTATGGTTTTTTACAGGGAGATAAAATAATAGAATTTACAGCAAATACAATAATTGGATGTATACATGAACTCGCAAATGAACATAGTTTTATTGGACATATTGGTGGGGATGATTTTATAGCAATAGTAGAAGGAACTAAAACCGAAAAACTTTGCCAAAGTATTATGGCTACATTTGATAACAAGGTCAAAGACTTTTTTACTGAAGCTGATGTACAAAAAGGATATATTGAGATAGAAAACAGAAAAGGAATTGTTGAGCAATTTCCACTTACATCAATTTCTATTGGTGTTGTTGTAGCTGATAATGGAAGATTTCATAATATACTTGAAATTGGTGAAATTGGAGCTCAAGTAAAACATGCTGCTAAATCTGTTATGGGTAGCAGCTATGCTGTTGATAGAAGAAAGTAATTTTTAGGTAATAAACCTTCATATACAAGCATAAAATTTAAATAGCTTGTATGTGGAGGTTTATTTATGTTTTATGTAATTAATAAAGAAAAGTTAACTGCTTATGCTGTATCTGTATTTACGGTAATTATTTTATTTGTAATGGCTGGGGTTATAACGCCTAAAAATAATACTGTAGAAACATCAGCAGAAACTAAAAATGATGTTTCTATTAATAATCAAAATGTAAATGATGAAAATAATACAAACAGTAATAAAATTATTATAAATGAATAATGTACCTAATTATAGGTATAATATAGATATAAAAGGAGAAAAGATGTCTTTTATTGGTATTATTGCAAATAGTGATGATTTTGAATTTATAAATAAAGAGTTAGAAAAAAGTATTGATAATTCTAACCAACAGATAATTAATCTTAATGAAAATAGTATTGAAAATATGAGAAATATAAAATTTGAAACAATTGCTATTTGTGAAGATATACAGAAATTTTATAATAGAGATATTGTTTTAGAAAAGTTTCTTAAGGATGCTAAGTATTTACTGATTAATACGGATATTAATTTATCTTTATATAATGAGAATAATAGTGAGTTGCAAATTATTACTTATGGAATGAATCAAAAGGCTACTGTTACTGCTTCTTCTATAAAGGATGATGAGGTTTTAATTTGTGTGCAAAGAAATATGTTGAATTTAGAAAATAAGATTATTGAAATGCAAGAGTTTAAGGTGAAGCGCGAAAATGTTACTAATGCGATGGTTTACAATTTGCTTGTTGCATTTATTATAAAGAAGTTATATTTGTAAACTTTTGTAAACTTTTGGGGACAGGTCCCAAAAGTTTGTAAAAAGATTATATTTTTAAAATTTGCAAAATATTTGTAATAATTCACAGCTAATTTTACTTAAAGTCCGCGACCGTGGTTAATACAATAATTACTAATTCACAACTTTTAATGCTAATCAGTCCTGCCACGTGGTGAATACATAATTATTTTTCATTTCCCCATTCTAATGTTTTCTAAGTGTATTAATAATAAAAATTCATTAAATTCCCGCTTGATTGGAATGAGTATTAGAAATTGTTAAGCAAAAGAATGAGGGATGTTCACGTCGAGCGAATGCAATGAGTGAGGACTAAGTGAAAGAGGCTCATTCTTTTGCTTTACAATTTCTTTCGAATGCAATGAACAAGGGAATTTTAATGAATTTTTATTATTAATTACACAAAGAAAACATTGAACGGTCCCCACAATACATGAAAAATAATTATTGTATTAACCACGGGCGCGGACTGATTAGCATTAAAAGCTGTGAATTATTAGAAAAATTTAACAAATTTTAATAAATTTAACTTTTTATGTAGACAAAGGCAAAAAAACGTGTTATAATAGTACTTGTAGAAATTTTATAAATGCACCAAGAAAAAGGTACAATAGATAAATAAAATAATAGGGAGGAATTTAGGTTGGATACAAATTATTTAGAAAATAACTACTTAACACTAGTAGGAAAGGTTACAGGAGAAAAAAGATTTAGTCATGAAATTTATGGAGAAAGGTTTTACATATTCGATTTATCAATAGCTCGTTTGAGTGGTAATGCAGATGTAATACCAGTAACAGTTTCTGAAAGATTAATAACAGATGAAATGCTAAGTGAAGGTAAAAAGTTAATGGTAAAAGGTCAATTCAGATCATACAATAGCTATGAAAATGAAAAGAATAAGCTAATATTAACTGTTTTTGCTAAAGATATCACTGAAGTTGAAGAAAATGAAGAAGAGGACAATGAAATGGTATCAAAAGACACTGTTACAAATGAAGTTGTACTAATTGGTTTCGTATGTAAAAAGCCAATTTATAGACAAACTCCATTTGGAAGAGAAATAGCAGATTTATTATTAGCTGTAAACAGAGCATATAACAAATCAGACTATATTCCAACAATTGCTTGGGGAAGAAATGCAAGATTTTGTCAAAATCTTGAAGTAGGAACTCAAGTAAAAGTTGTGGGTAGAGTTCAATCAAGACAATATGAAAAGAAATTTGAAGATGGAACATCTGAAATAAGAGTTGCTTATGAAGTTTCAGTAGGTAGTTTAGAAGTTATACAAGAAAAAAATCCTGAAGATGAAGCTGAAGCTGAAGAAAGCGAAGAAGCAGTTTAAAATAGTCAGTCTGAATTTTTTTATATATTATTGAAAAAGAAATAAATATTATAATATTTATTTCTTTTTCTTTATATAAAGAGAAAAATTTGTTATAATATAAAAAAAGATTTTAAGGAGATCAGAAAATTGAAAAAAAAAGTAATGATAAAATTCAATATAATAGCCGTGCTATGCATAATTATATTTTGTGCTACCATAGCTCCTATAACTTTGCAAAATGATACATATTATACAATCTCTATAGGACAGCATATATTAGAAAATGGAATAGATATGCATGATCCATTTTCTTGGCATAATATACCATATACCTATCCACATTGGGGCTATGATGTATTTATATATTTAATATATTCTGCATTTGGGATGACTGGAATATATATATCAACATGTGTTTTATCAGTGATATTAGGGCTATTGATTTATACAGTAAATTGTAAAATTGCAAAAAACCATGCAATATCTTTTATAATTACGCTGATATCAATATATTTGCTCAAAGACTATATAGCAGCAAGGGCACAGCTTGTAACATTTATTTTATTTATATTAGAGATATTATTTATAGAACAATTCTTAAGTACGAAAAAAAGAAGATATGCAATAGGACTAATTATTTTGCCAATTATTATTGCTAATGTGCATGTGGCAGTTTGGCCTTTTTACTTCGTTTTATTTTTGCCATATATAGCTGAATATATAATTGCTGTAATTGCAGACTTTATAATGGATAGAAAACTTACTCAATTTAGAATAAAAACACAAATAAACAGATTGTCTAAAAAGTTTGGGAATGAAGAAAAAATAGCTAAACTTCATATTAAACTTGCAAATTTAAATATTAAAATAGACAAAGCAAAAGAGAAGAGAAGTCAAGCAAAAAAAGAGCCATACAAAATTAAACTTTCAAAAAATAATACTGTAAAATGGCTAATAATTATTATCACTGTATGTTTACTTACAGGTTTTTTAACACCATTAGGCAATACTCCATATACGTATTTATTAAATACAATGCAAGGTAATACTACAGAAAATATTAATGAACATTTACCTATGACAATAGCTAATCATGATGATATTTTATGTTTGGTTATAGCATATTTATCAATACTAATATTTACTAAAACTAAACTTGAGTTAAGAGATTTATTTATGATAAGTGGATTGGCATTTCTGATGTTAAAGTCAAGAAGACAATCTACAATGTTTGCATTAATAGGGTCGATTATATTAAATAAAATGATTTATGAATTAATAGAAACTTATCTAAAAAAAGGAACTGAGAAGAAAATTATAAATGAGGTTACTACAAAGGCAGGTGCTTTTGTTATAATTGCACTTACATTAGGTGTAAGCTTACATTTTGTAAGTGAAAAAAAAGATAACAATTATGTTGATGAAAGCACATATCCGGTTTCTGCTTGTGATTATATTTTGGCAAATGTTGATATTGAAAATAGTAGATTTTATAATGATTATAATTTTGGAAGTTATATGTTGTTTAGAGGAATACCGGTATTTATCGATTCAAGAGCTGACTTGTATGCGCCAGAGTTTAATACTCCAACAGGTAACCCTGAAGATGGTAAGGATATTTTTATGGATTTTATTGAGGTTTCTGGTATTGCTAAATATTATGAGCCAATGTTTGATGATTATAATATGACTCATGTGATTACTTATAAAAATTCTAAGCTTGCTATGCTTATAAATAATAGGGGCGATGAGAAGTATAAGGAGATTTATTCTGATAAGTATTTTGTTATTTATGAAATACATCGTTGATAGATTTAGTCAAACTTGTTATATATAAATATATTTGGAACAAAACATAGCTGGGGTCTTCCTATAGGTCTTGTTCCTTAATATATTTATATATAACAAGTTTGATAAATGGAGGAATTGTATGTATTATTATATAGTTAAAATTGAGGATGTAGGGAAAAGGTTGGATAAGTATTTAAGTGAGCAAAATGAGAAGCTTTCTAGGAGTGCCATTCAAAGGTTATTAGATGAAAAGAAGATATTGGTTAATTCAAAAAGTGTAAAGGCTTCATATAGAGTACAGGAAGGGGATAGTATTTCTTTAGAAGAGACTGAACCTAAAGATATAAAACTTAAAGCACAGGATATTCCAATTGAAATTATTTATGAAGATAATGATATAATAGTGGTGAATAAGCCAAAAGGGTTGGTTGTTCACCCTGCAAATGGGAACCCTGATGGTACGCTTGTAAATGCTATTATGGCAATATGCAAAGATTCACTTTCTGGAATTGGTGGAGAAATTAGACCAGGAATAGTTCATAGATTAGATAAAGATACAAGTGGAATTTTGATTGTGGCAAAAAATGATGAAGCGCATATAAAAATGAGTGAACAAATAAAAAATAGAGAAGTTAAAAAAACATATATTGCGTTAGTTAGAGGAGTTGTAAAAGAAAATGAGGCAACAATTGATATGCCAATTGCAAGAAGTAAGCAAGACAGAAAAAAGATGGCTGTTGATAAAAATGGAAAACAGGCAATTACTCATATAAAGGTTATAAAAAGATTTGAAGATTGTACATTATTAGAGGTAAATATTGAAACGGGTAGAACTCATCAAATTAGAGTTCATTTGGCTCAAATTGGCTATCCTGTTGTTGGAGATATGGTTTATTCTAATGGGAAAAATAGATTTGGAATTGAAGGTCAATGTTTACATGCTAAATCGCTAGATTTTAAGCATCCTATTACTGGAAAGCAAATGCATTTGGAAGCGGAACTGCCGGAATATTTTAAAGAAATTGTGTCAATGGGGACGGGGTTAAATGACACACATTAAAAAATGGATATAAACATTACGACCTTATTGTCGCTTTCTTTCATTGAAAAGTATTAATGAAAGGAAAGCTCCAGCCGACTACGCTTCGCTCCGCCTACGCGGTCTTCATTTTTTAATAAATATAACCAATAGATAGGGTGATGCTTTTTCACCCCGACCCCAAAATCATCGACCCGTCCATTAACAAAAGGAGGAAAATTGGTGGAAAGATTACAAAAGTTTTTAGCAAATTGTGGAGTAGCATCTAGGAGAAAATGTGAAGAATTAATAACTTGTGGATTAATTAAAGTAAATGGAAAAGCCGTTACAGAGCTTGGAACAAAAGTTAATCCTGATATTGATATAGTTGAATACAATGATACAATTATTAAGCAAAATAAACAAAAAATTTATATTTTATTAAATAAACCTATAGGATATGTAACGACTGCAAAAGATCAATTCAATAGAGATACTGTACTTGATTTAGTGAAGATTAAGGAAAGAGTTGTACCTGTTGGAAGACTTGATATGTATACTTCTGGTGCTTTATTTTTAACAAATGATGGAGAGTTTATTTACAAGGTAACACACCCTAAACATGAAATAGATAAAACATATACAGTTACATTGAAGGGGATTATTACAAATAAAGAAGTTCAAGCTTTAAGAGATGGAGTTAAAATTGATGATTACATTACTAAACCTGCTAAAGTTAAAATATTGAAAACGGATAAAGAAAAAAATCAATCAAGACTTGAAATTATAATACACGAGGGAAAGAACAGGCAAGTTAGAAAAATGTGTGAATCAATTGGAAGAAAGGTTTTAGCATTACATAGAAGTAAAATAGGAAATATAGGCGTAAAAGATTTAAAATTAGGCGAGTGGAGACTTTTGACAAATGAAGAACTTTATTATATTATAAATAACAAAAAGTAAGGCAGAAAATAATATATATAGTTTGAAAAGTGAAGGATAGAATCATATTGGAGGAGAGGCAAATGGCTATAAACCAACAAATTTTAAATCAAATCATAAATGAAGATACATTTAAAGAAATAATGGAAAATACCTATAATATCTTCATATGAGGGAGATACTTTAATTAATAAGGAACTATCAGAAGAAAGAGAAGGAGAAGTACTTGATATAATTGACTCAACTATTGAAAGCGAATTAAGGGATTCAGAGGCTGTTACCATACCTTTTAATAAATTTGAAGATGATTATACTGATACTGAATTAGATGAAATTCAAAGTGACGAATATTCAGACGTAATAGTTTATTCAAAGAAAAATATAATGGAACATTTGAAACGTGGATTTGATAGTGATGATAATTTGACAATTGATGAAATGAAAGCTATTGTTATAACATTTTTAGCCTCAGTAATTACCCATGAAAGATGTCATGCGAATGCAACATACAGAATTGATGAAGGAATACCAGGTGAAGTGACAACAATATATGGAGCAAGGGGGAAAAATATTCTTGCTTTTGATGGCGAGAATGAAGATGAAGCAATAACAGAAACTATAGCATCAATGATTATGAAATACAGAGAAGGTAATGACATAGAAGATTGCTTGCTTAAAACTATTAATGCTAGAGGAAAAAATCCACTTGATGGCATAGATGATAAGAAAGTTATTATGTTAATGAGTATATTTCCAGAAGAATTAACTAGATGGGTAATGTTAGGTGCCCACGGAAATAGTTATCACAATTTGCTTGAAGAAAGGGAAAAAGAAATATTTGGAGAACATCCAGAAACTGCTAGCATATTAGGAAAACCTGTTTGTAATTATTTTAACAATATGGATAAAAGTAGTTTAACAGATGAACAGATACAGAAGAGAAGTAAAATGCTAGAATTAATGGGGGTAAAAAGAACAAATATTATAGGATTAGATGAAATAAGAGAATTAGCAGAATCTGAAGTAGCAATGAAAAATCTAAAAATAGGAGCAGTAGAGCTAAAAGAATTAATTAATGATAAGACTAATCAAAAATAAAAATATAGGAGAAAACGATGAATAGTGATGAAATATCAAAAATTGCAGTAGAATTAGATGGCATACTCGGCAATATGCCAATGGAATTAGTAAATAAAATTCCACAAGAGCTAAGAAGAGCATTGAAAGAAATAAAACAAGAATCATATCAATTTAATTATGATAATTCAAAAACACTTAAAGAACAAAAAATTAGTCCTAAAACTAGAGGTATTTTAGCGTATTTATATAAAGAATATTTATGTAGTAATGCTGAAAAAAATATATATAATAAAAAGTATTATAATTATATAGAAAAACAAGAAGAAATTAAAAGAAAAAAATACAATCCAAATAATATTTTTAAAAGTTAGTAAAGGAGCCCTATAAAGGGCTCCTTTTTGTAGGAGGTATAGATAATTAAGAGGCTAGCGTCGAGAAAGCCTTTCTACCAACAACTTTACGTCGTGATAGCTGCCGATTTTCTCATCTAGAAAAAGAGCCAATGCAATTTTGTCTTTTTCTGTGATAGGACGAGTTGGACGGTAAATGACATTTTTCCAATGAAGACAATTAAGTACAATAAATACATCAGCCTCGGTGTTGAAAGTTTCAAAACCGAAAGTAATATACTTAAAGTTCTCAATATTTCGTGAAAAAGCTCTTACCTTTGCACATCCGCCATCCTCATCAGAGGCTGCAGACAAAAACCTGCAGCTTGCACACATGTGAGATGTAACATTTTCAGGCATAACGCGGTGCTTTTTTACAGCACTAATTTCGGTGTAGTAGTAGTGGCTGTTCTTTTTTAGAACGAAGCCAGGAGTATTTTTTTCCCTAATAGAAGCAAGTTCTGCTACAGAAACTTCCTGCAAAGGAAATGAGAACTTTTCAGTTGTATTAACCTCGTCATCAATAGTTGTGATTTTTGCGTTAAGACTTTCTTGACAAAGCCAAAAAGTTGCACTTTGCATATAACCTCCTTTTGGTTGTGAAATAGTAAATATACTACTTCAAAGTGCAATAAGTCTAGATATATTATAACATTTTATGTAAATAATGTCAAATTTATACAATCAAAAATAAATCACGAATAAATTGAAAATTACATTTAATTATGATATATTTGAGGTGAAATAAATAATCCTATGAGATAGGTAAATATAATTTAGAAGGAGGAAATATAAAAATGGTTAAACAAACAGCAGGACATGAAAAGTTAGGAAATTTTGCTGAAAAATTTGCAGAATTAAATGATGATGTATTATTTGGAGAGGTATGGTCAAGAGAAGACAAATTGTCTTTAAGAGACAGAAGTTTAGTTACAATATGTGTATTTATGGGAAAAGGATTGGTTGATAGTTCTTTAAAATATCACATTTTGAATGCTAAAAATAATGGAATTACATTATCAGAAATGGCAGAGATTGTAACACATGCAGCATTTTATGCTGGATGGCCAAATGCTTGGGCAGTTTTTAATCTTGTAAAAGAAGTGTATGCAGATGAAATACAAAAAAACAATACAGATAAAGGAACAACTCATGGTGGGGCTTTCGGTATGGGAGAACCAAATGTAAATTATGCGCAATATTTTATTGGTAATTCATATTTAAAAATGTTAGATAAAACAGAGTCAGGAGTGAGCTTTGCAAATGTGACTTTTGAACCTAGATGTAGAAATAACTGGCATATACACCATTCAAGCAAAGGAGGAGGACAGGTTTTAATTTGTATTGAAGGAGAAGGATGGTATCAAGAAGAAGGTAAAGAGCCTAGAAGCTTAAAAGTAGGGGATATAGTCGTAATACCTGCAAATGTAAAACATTGGCACGGAGCTAAGGCTGATTCATGGTTTAGTCATATTGCAGTTGAAATCCCAGGAGAAAATACTTCAAATGAATGGTGCGAGCCAGTATCTGATGAAGAATATAATAAATTATAGAGCTAAGACATAAAAGTAAAATATACAGAGAAAAAGCGGAAAAGGGAGTAAAATGAAAGGATTATATTTTGATTGTTCAAGTGGAATAAGTGGAAATATGACATTAGGTGCATTACTAGATATAATTGATGATGAAAAATATTTTTTAAATGAAATAAAAAAGTTAAATATAGATGGGTACAAAATAGAAATTTTAAAAAAAGAATCATACGGAATTAATGGCAGATATGTGGATGTTATTGTTGATGGGAAAGATGAATATGGACATATTCACCATATTCAAGATGAGAATTCTCATAATTTAGATAAAGAACACCATCACCATCATCATGAACATAGAAACTTGAATGATGTAAATGAAATTATTGATAGAAGTAGCTTAGATGATAAAACCAAAAAATTAGCTAAAGAAATTTTTTTAAAAGTTGCTAAAGCAGAAAGTAAGGTACATGGAAAGCCAATCGATAAAGTTCATTTTCACGAAGTTGGAGCGATAGATTCTATTATAGACATTGTTGGAACAGCTATATTAATTAATAAAATTGATCCTAGTTTTATTGTTTCAAGTGTTATAAATGAAGGGCATGGATTTATAGTGTGTGCTCATGGAAAAATGAGTGTTCCAGTACCTGCGACTTCGCAGATTTTTGCTGATGAAAATGTTAAATTTAAACAAATTGATGTTGATACAGAGCTTGTCACACCAACTGGAGCAGCAATAATATCTACACTAGCAAAAGACTATACAATAATGCCAGAAATGAAGCTAGAGAAAGTAGGATATGGTGCAGGTTTAAAAGATATTGGATATTCTAATTTGCTAAAAGTGTATTATGGAGAAATGATAAGTTCAAAATCAGATATGTATGTAATTGAGACAAACATAGATGATTCTAATGGAGAAGAACTTGGATATGCAATGGAAAAACTTCTAAAAAATAATGCAAAGGATGTTTTTTATACACCAATATTTATGAAGAAAAATAGACCTGCATATAAACTTGAAGTAATTTGCGAAAAAGAAAACTTAGATAATTTACTAGAAATAATTTTTAAAGAAACAACAACAATTGGTGCTAGATTTTATAAAGTGGACAGGGCCGAGTTAAAGAGAGAAAAAATAGAAATAGATACCAAATATGGAAAAATTTCAGGCAAGAAAATAACAACACCCAAAGGAGAGGTTTATGTCTATCCAGAATATGAGAGCATTAAAGAATTAGCAGAGCAAAAGAATATTCCGTTGAAGGAATTATATAAATTATAATAAAAAAGCTTTCTTAAAGGAGAATATTAAGTAATATGAAAAAAGCATTAAAAATAGCAATAATTACGTTAACCATACTTGCAATAATATTAGTAGTAATCTATTTGACAATATTTATATTAGCAAAACAGAAAAAAATATTTATAAATAAATGGTTTGTTGATGAAAAAATAAGTACCATTGGAGTTGATGTTTCATCATACCAAGCAAATATAAATATGAATAAGTTAAAAGAACAGAATATAAAATTTATTTATATTAAAGCAACAGAGGGCAGCCAAAAATATGATGATAGATTTGCTGAAAATTGGAAAAATGCAAAAAATGCGGAATTATTATCAGGAGCATATCATTTTTTCTCTTTTGATAGTGAAGGAAAAACTCAAGCTGAAAATTTTATTAAAATAGTAGGTACAGATATCAAGGGAAGATTAATTCCAACAGTTGATATAGAGTATTATGGAGATAAAAAAGAAAATACTCCTGTTAAAGAAAATGTGGTTAAAGAATTAAAAGCGTTTTTAGAAACAATTGAAGAAGAATATGGAGTAAAACCTTTAATTTATTCTGGCTGCGAAATATATGAGAAATATATAAAAGGAGAATTTGACGAATACAAGAAATGGATATCTAGTTTTTATACACCATTAAGTTGGAATTACAAAGATGACTGGTATATATGGCAATATTTAAATAGAGGGGAGCTTGATGGATATACAGGCGGAGAGAAATATATTGACCTTAATATTTTAAATAAAGATAAAAAAATAGAAGACTTAATTATATAGAAATATGGAGCTATAAAATATGGAAATAAATTAAGTGACAGGAGTAATAGAAGCTAAGATTAATAGGCAAGGCAGATAGTTAATAAAAAATTATCTGCCTTAATAGTATGAATGTTTACATATTATGTTTTAATATATATGTCATAGAAGAAGGATGATTTCTTCCAAAAATATAATAAATTAGAATGGACACAATGTTAGCAATAGAAATAAGCATAAACATATGATTATACCCAACTATATCTATCAAAACACCAGCAATTCCGCCTCCAACGCCTATACCAATATCATAAGCACACAAAAAAGTTGAATTTGCAGCACCTCTTCTTTCAGGTGAGGCAATATTTACAGCCATAGCTTGAAGTGATGGTTCTATTCCTCCAAATGCATATCCAGACAATATAGCAGATAATATAAAGGTTATATTATTTGGAATAAATGCTAATAGTAAAAATGCAATAAGCATTAAAATATTACAGCTATAAACAAAAATAGCTTCACCTTTTTTATCAGCTACTTTTCCAATAGTTATCCTGGTCACAAGAAGCATTATAGCCATTATTGCAAAAAACAATCCACCAGATAGCGTTATTGACTCTTGAGTTGAAGCAAATTTTAAAGTGTAATTTTCAAGCGTTCCATATGTTAATAAAAATATAAGAGCTGTTGCTGAAGCTGGCAGTGAATTTTTTTCAACTAAACCTTTGATAGAAAATTTTTTCTTTTCTAATTTCAATTTTGGGGTTTTTAAAAAAGCAAATAATACTAAGGATATAATCATAGTAATAGTTGATACTATAAACAAATAATTAAATCCAATATTCATTAACATTTCTCCTATAGCTGGAGCACATGATGTAGCTAATGCTGTTGCCATTCCAAACATTCCCATTCCCTCTGAAAATCTTTCTTTAGGAATAATATCACTTGCAATTGTTGATGTTGATGTGTTTGAAAATGCAAGTGCTATACCGTGTGCAAGTCTACAAATAATAGCTAATACTATTGATGATATAAGTGTGTAAACAAGCAAGTAGCCTAGTGGCATCATTCCCATACCACATAAACCAATTAATAAAATAATTTTTCTTTTTCCACTATCTAGCATCCATCCAACAATTGGTCTGAATACAACTGCAATAAGTGAAAATACAGCAACACAAATTCCTGATACAGTATCTGAATAGCCTAAATATGATATAAAAAATGGAAATGTTGCTAAAATCATTAAATGATTTAAAAATACTAAAAAATTAATAATGATAATAATAAAAAAGTCCTTAGTCCATAGTTTTGTTTTACTCATTTCTTCTCCTTTCTCTGTATAGCGTTTTTTGCAAAATAAAAGAAGCGCAAAACCAAAATCTGGTTTTACGCTTTCGCTACACGATATAATTATTTTAGCATTTATAAATAAAAAAATCAAGTACACAATTAAAAAAATGTAGGTTTGTCAAACATATGTCACACTTTCTTAGAGCTTTCTTTGTTTGAAATACCTAATATGTGTTGTCTGCACCTCGCAACTTTGTTGCGGTACTTAAGGAAACTGATAAAATGTACCATTTTATGCACTTTCCTTA
>JAFWKV010000025.1 GCA_017511265.1 Clostridia bacterium
ATGTGTGTCATTTAAGCCCGTCCCCATTGACACGTTTTCATTTAAGCCCGTCCCCATTGACACGTTTTCATTTAAGCCCGTCTCCATTGACACGTTTTTTATTATTTTACAGCAACATAAAAGACATTACTTCTTACTAGTTTTTCTTTACCATCAAAAGTATATCTTTCACCTGTTTCGTAAATTGTATATCCTAAATTTACTAATCTTTGTTTACTCATTTTCAAAAAAATTAAAGTATCTTCTTTTGATAAGTCTTCTTTAATTCTTAATTCATAAAACGTTACTGTTACTAATTTTTCATTTTTATATATTTTTTTATCTATATAATTTGTAATATATTCTAGTGTCATAAATTCACTTCTTCTTTCATTTATATTTTACCAATTTTTAAATCATTAATAAATAGTTCTCTTACATCATCTGGGAGTAACTTAATTTTATCAATATCTTCTTTAGCAACAATTTCAGGTATGTATTTACCTCTGTCAGCATATTTAGGGTTATTGCTAAACTCAGGTCCATCACCAGTTCCGAATTCTCCACTGATATATTTGCATAAGAAGAAATATTCTTCTGTTAGTATGTTTCTGCTATTGTTTGAATTTGAAGTTTGATACAACAATTCTTGTACTTCTACTTCAATTCCAAATTCTTCTTGTATTTCTCTTTTTACGCCTTCTTCTAATGTTTCATTTTCTTCTAATCCACCACCTGGAAATGTGTAATAATCTCCAATTGGATGATTTTTTACTTCTGTTCTATGCATAAATGCAAGTCCATCATTCATTGGTAATATTGCTGCTACTCTTATTCTTTTTTTTATCATTTTTTTATATGATATATTAATAATTTAATATATCGCTTTCTCCTTCCCTAGTATTTATAGTTTTTGACAGTATTTATTATATCATATCATATTTTTTCACGCAATAATTTGTGATTATGCTACAGCAAATTGTGTAATTGTGCGTATTCAATTGAGTCAATCAAGGCTTCAGTTGTAGCTGATACAATATCTGTTGAAACTCCAACAGTGTTCCACTGTGTTTTGCCATTTGAAGTTTGAATATTTACTAAAACCCTTGCCTCACAGCCTTTAGAAGAGTCTAACGCTCTTACTTTATAATCAATCAATTTAACATTTAATAGGCTTTTATATAGTTTTCCTATTGCTTTTCTTAATGCGGTATCAATAGCATCAACAGGTCCTTTACCTTCAGCTGAAGAAAGTCTTTCTCTGTCTTTTATTTTTACCTTTACCACAGCAACAGAATTCTCTCTTTCTATAATAACCTTGGTATATATAATATTAATAAATCTTTTATAAATGCCCAATTCTTCTGCAACAATTAGTTCTATTGAGCCTGTAGCATCTTCAAATTGGTATCCACTTTTTTCAAGGTCTTTTATCTTTTTTAAACTTTTTACCAGTCTTTCGTCTGTTTTAGAAATTTCAGGTAAATATTTTTCAGCTATTTCATAAATTGCACTTTTGCCTGCTAACTCTGAAATTAGCTTTTTTCTTGAATTTCCAACAATATCTGGATTTATATGTTCAAATGACTTAGTATTTTTATTTACTGCATTAATATGAGCTCCTGCTTTATGTGTAAAAGCTAGTGCACCTACATAAGGATTATTGGGATTTGATATGTGATTGGCAACATCATCAACATATCTAGCTACTTCTGTAACCATAGCAAGATTGTCTGAATTTTTCAAGCATTTCTTATTTTTCTTTATTTCAAGTGTTGGAATTATGCTACATAAATTTGCATTACCACATCTCTCACCATAGCCGTTTATTGTTCCCTGTACTTGATACACTCCTGCATCTATTGCAATTAAAGAATTTGCACAAGCAAGTTCCATATCATTATGACAATGGATTCCAAATTTTATATCTTTAAACTGCTTGCATACATTTTTTACAATATCATAAATTTCAGTTGAAAGTGTGCCTCCATTTGTGTCACAAAGAATAATTCGTGTAGCACCAGCATTTATTGCTGTTTTTATAACTTCTATAGCATATTGTTTGTTTTCTTTATATCCATCAAAGAAATGCTCTGCATCAAAAAATACTTCCTTATCATTTTTTATTAGAAATTTAATACTGCTCTCTATCATTTTCAAATTTTCTTTTAAAGTTGTTCTTAAAATTTCTGTCACTTGAAAATCCCAAGCTTTACCATATATGCATACTATATCAGTTTTAGCTTGTACCAGTGCCTCTAAATTTTTATCATCTTCTACTTTTAAATCTGCACGTTTAGTACTTCCAAATGCTACTATTTTTGAATGTTGTAAATTTACTTTTTCAATTTTGTTAAAAAATAACCTTTCTTTTGGATTAGAGCCAGGATTTCCTGCTTCTATATAGTCTATACCAAATTCATCCAATTTTTTTACAATTTTTATTCTATCAGATACAGAAAAGCTAATTTTGTGCATCTGTGCTCCATCTCTTAATGTAGAATCATAAATTTCAATTTTATTATTCATTTAAGCAAACCTCTTTTTTATATTTATAACGCTAATTTTACCATATTTTTTTATAAATTACTATAATTTTTTGTTTACTTTTTTTGTAATCTACTATAAAATAAAATTATGGGGTGATTTAATATGGATATAAACAATAAAATAGTAATACAAAGTATGCTTGTTTCAGATTTAGATTTAATTGCTGAAAATTTAGAAAATGATTTTGACGATTTTTGGAATTATAATGTATTTAAATCAGAATTAGAAAATGAAAATTCCAAATATATAGTTGCAAAAATCAATAATGAAATAGTTGGATTTGCAGGAATATGGATTGCAATTGATGTACCTCATATTACAAATATTGTTGTAAGAAAAAGCTATAGAAAAACTGGTATCGGTAGCTTATTATTGCAAGAGCTAATTAAAATGTGTAAAAATTTAAATTTAAAGGAACTTACTTTGGAGGTAAATGAACATAACTTAAATGCTATTAAACTATATGAAAAATTTGGATTTATAAAAGTTGGATTGAGAAAAAAATACTATAATAGAACTGATAATGCTTTAATTATGACTTTATATGATTTTAAAAAATAAGGTGCTGTCTTTGTGGACGTGTCAATAGGGACGGACTTAAATGAAAACGTGTCAATGGGGACGGGCTTAAAGAAGATGTCAATGGGGACGGGCTTAAATGACACACATCAAAGATGTGTGTC
>JAFWKV010000026.1 GCA_017511265.1 Clostridia bacterium
ACAAGAACAAGAAAGAGGTATAACAATAACATCAGCTGCAACAACATGTTTCTGGAATAACAATAGAATAAACATTATTGATACACCAGGTCACGTTGACTTTACAGTAGAAGTTCAAAGATCTCTAAGAGTTCTAGATGGTTCTGTTACAGTATTAGCAGCAAAAGGTGGAGTTCAACCACAAACAGAAACAGTTTGGAGACAAGCTGATAAATATAGTGTACCAAGAATGGTATATGTAAATAAAATGGACATTACAGGTGCTGATTTCTATCTTTGTCTTGATCAATTAAAAAATAGACTAAATGCAAATCCAGTTGCAATTCAATTGCCAATTGGAGCAGAAGATCAATTCTTAGGAATAGTTGATTTAGTAAAGATGAGAGCATTTGTGCACAAAGACGATTTAGGAAAAGAAATTGAAGAGCAAGATATACCTGCAGATTTAGTAGAAAAAGCTGAAGAATATAGAGCAGCAATGATTGAATCTGCAGCAGAACAAGATGAAGAAATAATGATGAAATATTTAGAAGGTGAAGAACTTTCAGAAGAAGACATCAAAAAAGGACTTAGAATTGGTACTATAAACAATTCAATTGTTCCTGTATGTTGTGGATCTTCATACAAAAACAAAGGTGTTCAAGAATTATTAAATGCAATAGTTGACTATATGCCAACACCATTAGATATAGCAAATGTTAAGGGTGTTAATTTAGATGGTGAAGAAGAAGAAAGAAAAACTTCTGACACAGAGCCATTTGCTGCTTTAGCATTTAAAATTGCTACAGACCCATTTGTTGGTAAATTATGTTTCTTTAGAGTTTATTCCGGTACATTAGAATCAGGTTCAACAGTATTAAACTCAAACAAAGATAAAAAAGAAAGAATCGGAAGAATACTTCAAATGCACTCTAACCATAGAGAAGACATTGACAAAGTATATTCTGGAGATATAGCTGCAGCTGTTGGAATGAAAGAAGTTGGAACAGGTGACACATTATGTGATCCACAACATCCAATTATACTTGAACAAATGGAATTCCCAGAGCCAGTTATAGATATAGCAATTGAGCCAAAAGATAAAGTAGCTCAAGAAAAATTAGGTATTGCTTTAGCAAAACTTGCTGAAGAAGACCCAACATTTAAAACGTATACAAACCATGAAACTGGTCAAACTATTATTGCTGGTATGGGTGAGCTTCACCTAGACATTATAATAGATAGACTAAAAAGAGAATTTAAGGTTGAATGTAATGTAGGTAAACCACAAGTTGCATACAAAGAAACAATCAGAAATGCAGTTAAAGTTGAAGGTAAATTCATTCGTCAATCTGGTGGTAAAGGTCAATATGGACATGTATGGCTAGAAATGGAACCATTAGAACCAGGTAAAGGAATTGAATTTGAAAGTAAAATCGTCGGAGGAGCTGTACCAAAAGATTACTTTAAAGCAATCGAGGCTGGTATTAGAGAAGCTGCTGATAGCGGTGTTCTTGCTGGATACCCAGTTATAGACTTTAAAGCAACATTAGTTGATGGTTCTTACCACGAAGTTGACTCTTCAGAAATGGCATTCAAAATAGCTGCTTCAATGGCATTTAAAGAAGGATGTAAACAAGCTAAGTCAGTTATATTAGAGCCAATTATGAAGGTTGAGATAACAGTCCCTGAAGAATACATGGGAGATGTTATTGGTGATGTAAACTCTAGACGTGGTAGAATGGAAGGTATGGATGCAAACGCAGGAATGCAAGAAATTCACACATTCATTCCACTTTCAGAAATGTTTGGTTATGCAACAGACCTACGTTCTAAAACTCAAGGTAGAGGAACATATTCTATGGAACCTTCTCATTATGAAGAAGTTCCTAAGTCAATTCTTGACAATATAGTTGCATCAAGAGCTAAAAATGAAGATTAATGGTTAAGAAATTGTAGGTTTAATTTAAGCTACCTTTGGTAAGTATTTATTATCTTTAAAAATTCAGACACTTGGAAGGCGCTGGAGATTCTGCGTTACTGATTTTTTTAAACCTAATAAATATCTTCCCAAACGCATAAATTAAACTAACAATTTCTAAATAAGTCTTGCATTTTTAGTAAAAATGTTATAGAATGCAACTACAAGAAATAGTTATTAAATTTAAATTTATATTTAGAGTGGTGAACTTAAATCACCAGAAGGAGGAATAAATAATGGCTAAAGAGAAGTTTGAAAGAACCAAACCACACGTTAACATTGGTACTATTGGTCACGTAGACCATGGTAAAACAACAACAACAGCAGCAATTACAAAATACTTAGAATTATTAGGAAAGGCTAAATACGAAGCATATGATGCAATTGATGGTGCTCCAGAAGAAAAAGAAAGAGGAATCACAATCAATACTGCACACGTTGAATATGAAACAGATGCAAGACACTATGCACACGTTGACTGCCCAGGACACGCTGACTATGTTAAAAACATGATTACAGGTGCTGCACAAATGGATGGAGCTATATTAATAGTTTCTGCAGCAGATGGTCCAATGCCTCAAACAAGAGAGCATATCCTACTTGCTAGACAAGTTGGTGTTAAATATATCGTTGTTTACTTAAATAAATGCGATATGGTTGATGACCCAGAATTATTAGAACTAGTAGAAATGGAAGTTAGAGACTTATTATCAAGCTACGACTTCCCAGGAGATGACATTCCAGTAATAAAAGGTTCATCTCTAAAAGTACTAGAAAGTGATTCAAAAGATCCAAATGATCCAGTATATCAACCAATTAAAGAATTAATGGATGCAGTAGATAGCTACATTCCAACTCCAGAAAGACCAACAGATCAACCATTCTTAATGCCAGTTGAAGATGTATTCACAATCACAGGTCGTGGTACAGTTGCTACTGGTAGAGTAGAAAGAGGTACAGTAAAACTTAATGATGAAGTTGAAATGATAGGACTTTCTCATGAAAGAAGAAAAACAGTTGTTACAGGTGTAGAAATGTTTAGAAAATTACTAGACCAAGCAGAAGCTGGAGACAACGTAGGTCTTCTACTAAGAGGTGTTGATAGAAAAGACATCGAAAGAGGTCAAGTTCTTGCAAAACCAGGAACAATCAACCCACATACAAAATTTACAGCTGAGGTTTATGTATTAACTAAAGAAGAAGGTGGAAGACATACACCATTCTTCAATGGATACAGACCACAATTCTACTTCAGAACAACAGACGTTACAGGTGTTATTGAATTACCTGCTGGTACAGAAATGGTTATGCCAGGTGATAACGTATCAATGACAATCGAACTTATTACACCAATCGCTATAGAAAAGGGACTTAGATTCGCTATTCGTGAAGGTGGTAGAACTGTAGGTTCAGGTGTTGTTGCTGATATAATTGAGTAATTAACATTTTACTATAGAAAACAAGGTTACATTTTTGTAATCTTGTTTTTTGGTGCATATTTGACAATTTTATAATATTTATGCTACAATTATGCTATGTAAATCCGTACAAAGGAGAACAAATGCTAAAAAACAAACACCTCTTGGGAAGGATCAAGTCCACAGTTGTAGTAACGGTAATTGAATTTTTTGCGTTTATACTTACAGCTGTTGTAATAACGGCAATTGTAATTTTTTCGTTTATGCTGACAGCTATAGTAGTAACATGTCCAATGATCTCAATTATCATTTTTGAGAAATTTGGAATCATTGAAGGAATATTTTATATATTTATGAGTGTAGTTTCATTTGTGGGAGTTATTAATTTGATTAAGGAGGCTGTTTGGTAGCAAAAATAGAAAAGTGCAAATGCACTTTTCTATTTTTTAGTGTTCAATTTCATTAAAAATACTTGCTTTTTCTCTAAAACAATAATAAAATAGATGTATTGTAAATAGTATTAAATAAAAGAAAGTGAGAGGGACATAAATGAAAATTCTTTTAGATGCAATGGGTGGAGACAATGCACCAGATGCAAATATAAAGGGAGCAATAAAAGCAATAAATCAAGTAAAAGCTGAAGTTATATTAATAGGAAAAGAAGATGTTATAAGAAGTAGAGTCAAAGAGTTGTATAACAAAGAAGTAGAAGAAATATCAGACAGACTAAAAATAAAAAATGCGACCGAAACAATAGAAATGGAGGATAAACCAACTGTTGCAATAAAGCATAAAAAGGATTCATCAATGGTAGTTGGGTTTAAGATGCTAAAAGATGGAGAAGGAGATGTATTTATATCTGCTGGGAACTCTGGAGCATTGCTAACAGGAGCAACTCTATTAGTTGGAAGAATTAAAGGGATAGACAGACCAGCATTAGCAGGAATTTTGCCATCATATAAAAGTAGACTTCTATTAATAGATGCTGGATCAAATACAAATTGCAAGCCAATTAATCTATTGCAATTTGCACAGATGTCAAGTATATATCTCCATAATACCTTTGGAATAGAAAAACCTGCAATTGGACTATTAAACATAGGAACTGAAGAAACAAAAGGAAATGAATTAACAAGAGAAAGCTATCAATTACTTAAAGAAAAGTCAGAAGAATTAAATATAAATTTTGTTGGCAATATTGAAGGAAGAGATGCATTTTCAGGTAAAGTAGATGCCATTGTTACAGATGGATTCACAGGAAATGTATTTTTAAAAACAACTGAAGGTCTAGGTAAATTAGTTAAAAGAACTCTTACTGAAAGTATGACAAAAAATATATGGACTAAAATAGGCTCAATTCCATCACTTCCTGCTATAAATAGTTTAAAAAGAGCAATGGATTATAAGTCATATGGTGGAGCTTTATTCTTAGGAGTAAAAAAACCAGTAGTAAAAGCACATGGAAGTAGTGATGAAATTTTATTTGAATTTACAATAAAACAAGCAGAAAAATTTGTTGAAAATAAGGCAGTAGAAAAAATGATTGAAGAGTTTCAAAATAATGCTTGACAAAACTAAAAACATATAATATAACAGAACATAAGAAAAGAGTAAAACATTTTCTCAAACTTGAGAGGAGGTGAACTTTAAATAATGAGTTCAGAAGAAGTATTTGAAAAGGTTAAAAATATTATAATTGAACAACTAGGAGTTACAGAAACATCTGTAACAACAGAAGCTTCATTCATCGATGATTTAGGGGCAGATTCTTTAGATATCGTGGAACTAATAATGGCACTAGAAGAAGAATTTGATATAGAAATTCCAGACGCTGATGCAGAAAAAGTTGTCACTGTAGGAGACGTAGTTGACTACATAAAAGAAAACGTTTAGAAATTTGTTAAAAAAGGTTGTCAAAAAACTGAGAAATAAAATGACAAGGAAAATGGCACCTAATAATTAAATTATTGAAATTTCGATGCGTCGAGGAGCGACTGTAGAAATTAAAATAAATTAATTATTAGGTGTCATTGTTTTTATTGTTTTATTTCTCTACTTTTGATAATATTATACATTAACATTTTTATAAAGGAGGAACAATGGATATATCTAAATTAGAACAAAGCATAGGGTATGAATTTAAGGACAAGCAATTATTACAAACAGCACTAACACACACATCATATGCATATGAACATCACGTTCAAAGCTATGAGAAACTAGAATTTTTAGGAGATAGTATATTAGAATTTTTATCAAGCGAATATATATATGAAAATTTTCCTAATCTAAAAGAAGGAGAAATGACTAAAGTTAGAGCAACAGTGGTATGTGAAGAAAGCTTAGCTCAAATTGCAAAGTTGCATAATTTTAGTGATTTCTTAAATTTAGGTAAATCAGAAAAATTATCTGGAGGAAATGCAAGAAATCCTATTTTAGAAGATACGGTTGAAGCAGTAATTGCAGCCATTTATAAAGATGGAGGTATTGACCAAGCAAGAAAATTTATTGTAGAAAATTTAAAAAATCCTATAGAATATGCAACAAAACACGTTGGGGTAAAAGACTATAAAACTGTTCTACAAGAAAAGCTTCAAGTAAATGGTGATGTAAAAATAGAATACGTAACAATTGCAGAAAAGGGACCAGACCACGATAAATCATTCGAAGCAGAAGTAAGATATGAGGGTAGACCATTAGCTAGGGGAAAAGGAAAATCAAAAAAAGCTGCAGAAATGCAAGCCGCTAAAAAAGCACTTGAAGAAAATAAGACATAGAAGTATTCTTTAAAGAAAGGAAAGCAAAAATGAAGAAAGAATATGTAATTCCAATTTTTGTTCCACATTTAGGTTGCCCAAATGACTGTACATTTTGTAATCAAAAATCTATTAGTGGAAAACAAAAGATGATAACTGTACAAGATATTAAAAATACTATAAACTATTTCTTAGAAAATATAAAAGACAAAAATGCATATAAAGAAGTTGCTTTTTTTGGTGGAAGTTTTACAGGAATAGAATATGATACTCAAGAAAAGTTTTTAAAAACGGTATATAAATATATAAAAGAAAAAAAGATTGACAGTATAAGAGTGTCAACAAGACCTGATTATATAGACAAAAAAATATTAAAATTATTAAAAAAATATAAAGTAAGAACAATTGAATTAGGCGTTCAATCAGCAAATGACTATATTTTAAAGAAAATAGGAAGAGGCCATACTTTTGAAGATGTAAAAAAGGCTTCTAAAATGATAAGATGGAATGGATTTAAATTAGGACATCAAATGATGGTTGGACTTCCAGATAGCACAAAAATAGATGACATTAATACTGCAAAGCAATTAATTAAATTAAAACCAAAAATTGTTAGAATTTATCCAGTTTTAGTAATAAAAGGAACACAACTAGAAAAAGACTATTTAAATGGGGAATATGAACCAATTACATTAGTACAAGCTGTAGAAACTTGTAAAGAATTAGTAGCTTTATTTAATAAAAAGAAAATTGAAGTTATAAGAATAGGATTGCAAACAACAGATGAGATTTCTGATCCAGAAAATTCAGCTAGTGAAGTTGTAGCAGGACCTTATCATCCAGCATTTAGACAACTAGTTGAATCTGAATTATGGTATGATTCAATTGTATCTCAAATAAAAGAACTAAGTGTAAAAGTAAAGGAAGTTCAAGTAACTGTTAATCCAATTGATGTCAGTAATGTTATAGGACATAAAAAAGAAAATGCAATTAAGTTAAAAGAAATGTATGATGTTGATTTAGTCGTTGAGCAGGATGAGGAAATAAAACAAGGCAAGTCTAAAATTGAAGTAACTAAAACATATAATGATTAACTAGAGAGCTAAATATATTATAAACAATAAATAAAACTTGTGTGATATAATTAAAAATTTTTATTAATTATATCACACAAGTTTTTATATTTGTTTTCTATAATTATACCTCAAATTAACTATCCCCTAAAGAAAGTAATTAATAGACATAAAAATGTTAATAAAATTTAATATAAATTAAATAAAAGTCGTAAGACATAATATCCGTAGAATGTTGGGCTTTCCTGTTAACTTTAGAAGAAAAAAAGCTTGAAAAATACTACTTTAATATAATATAATATTATATATACTACTAAAATAGGAAAGGAAAGAGTGGAATGAGCTTTATAAATAAAATTGTAAGAAAAATTGTCGCTGTGTTTTTATTAGTAATACTACTGATGTTTATAAATACAATACAAAG
This sequence comes from Clostridia bacterium, assembly GCA_017511265.1. Taxonomy (GTDB): domain Bacteria; phylum Bacillota; class Clostridia; order TANB77; family CAG-508; genus CAG-269. The sequence continues at coordinate 7,632 of JAFWKV010000026.1, forward strand.
TAATGCAGCCAACATAGAGGCAAATTTAAATTCTGAATTTGATTATAAAATAAACTTTGGTAGAAAAATTGTATCTTGTGATATAGAATTGCAATTTGATTTTGATAAATTAGAAATTGCAAGAGTTGAAACAAATAATACAGACTATAATGAAATAGAAAATGGAAAAGTTATTATAGTATATGCTGATGAAACAGGAGTGGGAATTGATAAACTATCAATTAAGTTTAAAACAAAAAAGACAACACCAGGAAAAGAAACAGCTAAAATTTTTATAAATAATATAAATGCATATTCACTGTCAAAAGATGAACAATACTCAAAAGAACAATTTAATGTAGAGAAATTATTAACAGAGATAAGAATATTAGAGCAAAAAGAAAGTAATACAGTTGAAACAAACAATAATTCCAAAGAAGTGAATTTAAATATTGCTACAGGCATATTGCCATTTACAGGTAGTAAAGGCTTAGAAATACTAGCTATTAGTATTGTTATAATTGCTGTAATAATAGTTACACTAAAACAAAAAAAAATCTTACCAGTAATAATAATTGGCTTCATATTTGGTGGAACAATAGCATTAGGAAATTTATCAATAGCTACAAATAGTATTTTAATACAGAGATATGACCAAATAAATGAATTACGGAGATTTAATAGTTATAATGCCTAATAAAACAAATAGAAGTATAACAAAGAGAGAATTCGAAGAAGACATAAAAGACAGTATAAAAAATATATCATATATATTAGACCAAGATGAGAAAGAACTATCTGATAATCAGTTACTAGGGACAGGAAGCAAAGTAGTAACATTAGATGAAAAAGAATACAACATAGTCATGTATGGAGATATAAATGGAGATGGTCAGATAGATTCTAAAGATATAGGGCTTATAATAAAAGAATTAGTTAATAAAGAAGTAATAACTGGATTATATAGGAAAGCAGCTAATTTGGTTAATACAAATGATCCAAATGATGAAGGATTAAATAATGATGATATAATTAGATTTAAAGAATACATATTGCGCAAATTAAATACAAGTATAGTAGACGAATTACCAAGAATAACATATGAAAATGGAAAAGAAAAAGTACAAATATCATATATTGAAGCTAGTGCATCAAAAAATGAAATAAAAAAGGGTGAACAATTACAAGTACAGGTTAAGATAATGCCTGAAAATGCAACAAATAAAACTTTACAATGGACAAGTAGTGATGAAAATGTAATAAAAGTAGACTCAAAAGGATTAATCACAGGAATTTCAGGAGGAGAAGCTCAAATTACAGCCACAGCAACAGATGGTACGGAATTATCAGCAAATATTACTGTAAAAGTATATGTACCTGTAGAAGAAATAAAATTTAATACAGAACATATAAAACTTGAAGCAGGTTATATGTCAAGTTTACAAGTAAGTATAGCACCAGAAGAAGCTACAAATAAGAATATTAGTTGGAAAAGCAGTAACGAAAATGTAGTAAAAGTAGATGAGAATGGTAATATTACAGGACTATCTGAAGGAACAGCACAGATAACAGCAACAACAGAAGATGGGAAAAAAACAGCAAGTGTAACAGTAGATGTGAGTATACCCGCAGAAGAGATAACTTTTGATTCATATAATATATATGTAAAAGAAGGAGAAAACCAAACAATATTAGCAAAAATAATGCCAGAAAATACAACAGATAAAACTTTACATTGGACAAGTAGTGACGAAAATATAGCAACTGTAGATGAAAATGGAAAAGTAACAGGACTATCTGAAGGAATTTGTAGTATAACGGCGCAAAGTAGTAATGGATTGAAAGTAGAAAGCACAGTTAATGTATTAAAATTAGACAATTCACAAATATTAGCAGGAACAATAAAATTAAGTAGTGATTACATAGATATGAATATGGGAGAAATAGCAGGTCTCGATGCTATAATAACACCAGAAAAAGCAACAAATAAAGCAGTAACTTGGAGAAGTAGTGACAGTAGTATAGCAAATGTAGATGGTAATGGATTGATTACAGCTAAAAAAGAGGGACAAGTACAAATAACAGCATTGACAACAGATGGCAGTAATTTATCAGCAACAGCAACGATTAATGTGACTATACCAGTAAAAGAAATCACATTAAATACATATTCTTTAATCCTAAAAACAGGAGACAAACAGGCTTTAATTGCTAAAGTTATACCAGAAAATGCAACAAATAAAAATATAAGATGGATTAGTAGTGATACTGAAATAGCATCAGTAGATGATAATGGTCAAGTCAGAGCTGAAAGTTTGGGAGAATGCAAAATAATTGCGGAAAGTGACAATGGAACGAGCACTGAATGTACAGTAAAAGTATTGCAAAGCTTACCAACAGATATAATAGCAACAGATATAGAATTTGATAGCCAAGAAAAAGAGATAAATGTTGGAAATACCGCTATCTTAAATGCAATAGTATTGCCTGAAGAAACAACAAACAAAAGATTACAGTGGGCAAGTAAAAATCCTGAAGTAGCTATAGTAGATGAAAATGGAGTAATTACTGGAATGTCAGGAGGAGAAACACAAATAATAGCGACAACAACAGATGGAAGTATGGTTTCATCAAGTATAAATATTAAGGTAAACATACCTGTAACTGGAATTACAATAAATACTAATAATGTAAATTTAAAAAAAGGAGACAGTACCGTTATACAGGCAAAAATAATGCCTAATGATGCAACAAACAAATTAATACAATGGAGTACAAGTGATGAAAATGTTGTAACTATAGAAAATGGTATAGTCACAGCCAAAAATATAGGTAAAGCAACAATAACAGCTACGACGTTAAGTGAAAATATTTCTGCAAGCTTAGAAATAAATGTAATTATCCCGGCAGAGAGTATAACAATAATTCCTGATGAATTGAGTTTAAACAAAGGTGATACTCATGCTCTTCAGATAAAAATAACACCAGATGATACAACTAATAAAAAAGTAAAGGTTACAATAGATGATGAAAAAATAGTAATAGTTGATGAAAATGGAATCATTACAGCAAGAGATAAGGGAGAAACAACAATAAAGGTAGAGACAACAGATGGAAGTAATTTGCTTGCTACAACAAAAGTAAACGTAACTACACCTGTTACAGAAATAACATTCAATACCTATAACATATATATTAAAGAGGGAGAGGAAAAGAATATTGTAGCTAAAATAGATCCAGATGATGCAACAGATAAAAGCTTGCAATGGACAAGTAGCGATGAAGATATTGCAATAGTTGATGGAAATGGAAAAGTAACAGGTTTAGCAGAGGGAGTAACAACAATTAAAGCTCAAAGTAGTAATGGAATAAAAACTGAATGTACTGTTAATGTAGAAAAAACATATATACCAGATGTCTTAACTCAAAAAATAGAACTAAACAATGATTATATAAAGAATATGAGTCCTGGAGAAAAACAAACTTTAACAGTAACAATAACGCCAGATAATGCATCAAACAAGAGAATTATATGGACAAGTGGTGATAGTAGTATAGCAACAATAGATTCTAATGGTATATTAACAGCAAAAAAAGGTGGTACAGTACAAATAACAGCAACAACAACTGATGGAACTAATTTAAATGCTACAATTACAATTGATGTAAATATTTTGGCAACACAGCTTACATTAAATACTAATTCTATGACTATAGAAAAAGAAGATAATAGCCAAAGATTAGATGTAACAATATACCCAAGTAATGCGACTAATAAAAATGTTATATTGGTTAGCAGTAATGAAGAAGTGGCAACAGTAGATGAAAGTGGAAGAATTACTGCATTAAAAGTTGGAGAAACTGTAATAACAGCAACAACAACCGATGGAAGCAATCTCTCTCAAAGTGTTAATGTAAAAGTAACAATACCAGTAACAGAGATAGCATTAAATAAAAATAGTACTATATTAGATTTGAATAATTTCAAAAGTGAAACGCTGACAGCTACAATACTACCAGAAGACGCAGAAAACAAGGGAGTAACGTGGTCAAGTAGTAATACAAGTATAGTAACTGTAGATAATAATGGAGTATTAACAGCTAAAGCAGTAGGAAACGCAAAAATAACAGCAACATCATCAAATGGTAAAACAGATAGTTGTGATGTTGAAGTTCAAATGAATCCTACGGGAATAACATTAAACAAGACAAATATAGCTTTAGATTTAACTAAAACAAAAACAGTGATATTAACACCAACAATAAGCCCAACTATGGCAAGTAACAAAAAAATAATATGGTCAAGTAGTGATAATAATGTGGCAACAGTTACAAATTATGGAGAAGTTACAGCAATAGGAAATGGAACAGCAACAATTACAGCAACTACAATTAATGGAAAAACAGCTACTTGTAACATAAGTGTTGGCACAAATCCAACAGAAGTTATATTAAACAATACAAGTGCACAATTGGATTTGAATGAAACAAAAACGATAATATTAGAGGCTACAATAGCACCAACTACAGCAAGCAACAAAACATTAATATGGTCAAGTAGTAATAATAATGTAGCAACAGTCACGAATAATGGAATAGTTACAGCAATAGGAAATGGAACAGCGACAATAACAGTAAAAACATTAAATGATAAAAGTGCAAGCTGTGATATTACAGTAGAAACAAGCCCAACAGGTGTTACATTAAATAAAGCGAGTACAACATTAAATTTAAATGGAACAGAAACATTGACAGCAACTGTAACACCAATTACAGCAAATAATAAAACAGTTACATGGTCAAGCGGTAATAGTAATATAGCGACAGTCACAAGTGATGGAGTTGTTAAAGCAGTAGCATCAGGAACAGCAATAATCACAGCAAGAACATCAAATGGAAAAACTGCGACATGCAATGTTACCGTACAAATAAGTCCAACTGGAATAACATTAAGTAAAACAAGTGTTAATATAACAGGTAAATCAGATTTATTGACAGCAACAGTTTCGCCCCAAAATGCTAGTAATAAGACTGTAACATGGACAAGTGATAACACCAAAGTTGCAACAGTATCAAATGGCTCAATTAAAGCAGTAGGACCAGGAACAGCAATAATTACAGCGTCTACAGTAAATGGTATAACTACAAGATGTACAGTTACAGTATCAACAAATATACTGTTTATTGGAAATAGTAAAACATATTATAATAGAATGCCGGAAAAGGTTTTCACTCCAATCGCACAAATAGGTGGAAAAAATATATATGTAGCAACAATTACTTCTGGCAGTAAAACACTTTTGTGGCATTACAATAATAGAGACAATAGTGAAGATATCCGTGAAACTGGTACTAATTTAACAAAAACCGTTCAAAGCAATAGATGGGATTATGTGGTGTTACAGGAACAAACAGAAGCTTCTTATAATAATTTTACTGGATTGAAAGAAGGAGTTACAAATATTGTTAAGCTATTAAGAAACAATGGAAGTCCAAATGTTAAAATAATATACAATGCAATATGGATGAATTTAAATGGTTTATCAGCTAGCGAAAGGAAAAAAAGTGATAGATCAGAAATCATAAAAGCAAGTGGATCTATATATAAATTACAAAAACAAGCGAATGATAATTATAGGGCATTAGTAAAAGAATTAGGAGGCACCATTGCATATAGTGGCAAAGCATTCATATGGTGTTGGAGAGATAATGAAGGAAAAGATATACAGCTGTATAGATCTGCAACTAATGATTGGAATCATCCTTCTGTTTGGGGTGGATACTTGGAAGCATGTTGCATTTATTCTGCAATTTTTGGTAAACCTGCAAATGATATAATTATAGCCAAAGCATGGAATTATAAACCTGGTTATGCTGATGAAGCATATACAATTACTACACATGTACAACAAGTATTATGGAAAATTGTTAGACAGGTTCAGTAAATAAATTAATTAATAAGTATAAAATTTATGGACATAATAAAACAGAGGTGAAAAAATGGAAGAGAAAACTAATGTAAAACAAATGATAGACAAATTAGTAAAAAAAGCAAAAATTGCATCACAAGAATATTTAAACCTAGACCAAGAAACAGTTGATAACATAACAAAAGCTATGGCTATGGCAGGGTTAGAACATCATATGGAACTTGCTAAAATGGCTGTAGAGGAAACAGGTAGAGGTATATATGAAGACAAAATAACGAAGAATATGTTTGCAACAGAATATATATATCATAGCATTAAGCATGAAAAGACAGTAGGCATAATAAATAAAAATCAAGAAGATGGGTATTATGATATAGCAGAACCAGTAGGTATAATTGCAGGTGTAACTCCAGTAACAAATCCTACTTCTACAACAATGTTTAAATCAATTATTTCTGCTAAGACTAGAAATGTAATAATATTTGGATTCCATCCGTCAGCACAAAAATGTAGTGCTGAAGCTGCAAAACTATTAAGAGATGCAGCTATAAAAGCTGGAGCACCAGAAAATTGTATTTTATGGATTGAAGAACCATCAATAGAAGCTACAAGAGAGTTAATGAACCATCCAGATGTTAATTTGATATTGGCAACAGGTGGAACAGGTATGGTTAAATCTGCATATTCTTGTGGAAAACCAGCATTAGGTGTAGGACCAGGAAATGTACCATGTTATATTGATAAAACTGCTAAACTAAAAACAACAGTAAACGATATTGTCATGTCAAAATCATTTGACAATGGAATGATATGTGCATCAGAGCAAGCTGTTTTAGTAGATAAAGAAATTTATCAACAATTTGAGGATTTAATGAGGAAAGCGGGATGCTATTTTGTAAATCCTGTGGAAAAAGAAAAACTTAAAAATTATATGTTTGACAAAGAAAAAAATAACAAATTGCAATCACATATTCCAGGAATGAGTCCATATACTATAGCAAAAAATGCAGGATTTGAAGTACCTAAAGATACTAAAGTAATTGTAGTATATGAGGAAAAAATAGGCCAGGAAGCGCCATTTTCAAAAGAAAAACTAAGTCCAGTTTTAACATATTATATTGTTGAAAATGAAGAAGAAGGAATAGCTAAAGCTGAACAATTACTTGAATATGGTGGACTTGGACATTCAGCTGTAATCCATTCAGAAAATAAAGATAATATTCTCAAATTTTCAAAGACACTAAAAGCAGGAAGAATTATAGTAAACTCTCCATCAACACATGGAGCAATTGGTGATATATACAATACAAATATTCCATCACTTACTCTAGGATGCGGATCTTATGGTGGAAATTCAACAACAGCAAATGTGTCATCAGTTAATTTAATTAATATAAAAAAGGTTGCCAAAAGGAGAGTTAATATGCAATGGTTTAAAGTACCAGAAAAAATCTATTTTGAAGCAGGTTCAATAGCTTATTTAGAAAAAATGCCTGATATAGAGAGAGTATTTATAGTTACAGATGAATCAATGATGAAATTAGGTTATGTAGATAAAATTTTATATCATCTAAGAAAAAGAGAAAAACACGTACATTGTGAAATTTTTTATGATGTAGAATCAGATCCTTCCTTTGATACAATAAAAAAAGGAATTGCATCAATGAACAGCTTTAAGCCAGATTGTATTATTGCATTAGGTGGAGGTAGCCCAATAGATGCAGCAAAAGGAATGTGGCTATTTTACGAGAATCCTGATGCAGATGTAGAAGGATTAAAACTTAAATTTATGGATATACGTAAACGTACTTACAAATTTCCAAAGCTTGGCAAAAAAGCAAAAATGGTAGCTATTCCAACCACATCAGGAACAGGTTCAGAGGTAACATCTTTTGCTGTTTTAACAGATAAAGAAAAGAATAAAAAATATCCTTTGGCAGATTATGAGTTAACACCTGATGTAGCAATTATTGACCCTGATTTAGTTATGAGCTTGCCTAAAACAATTACTGCAGATACAGGAATGGATGTGTTAACACATGCTTTGGAAGCATATGTTTCAAATATGGCATCAGACTATACTGATGGACTAGCTGAAAAAGCGGTTGAATTAGTATTTAAATATTTAAAAAGAGCATATGAAAATGGTGATGATAAAGAAGCAAGAGAAAAAATGCATAATGCAAGCACAATTGCTGGTATGGCGTTTACAAATGCTTTCTTAGGTATCAACCATTCAATTGCACATAAAATAGGTGCAGAATTTCATATGGCACATGGGAGAATAAATGCAATCTTATTGCCTTATGTTATAAAGTATAATAGTAGTATGCCAACAAAATTTGTTTCATTTCCTAAATACGAGTATTTTATTGCAGATAAAAAATATGCTGCTATGGCAAAGAAAATTGGACTAAAAGCAGATTCTGTTAATGAAGGTGTAGAGGCCTTGATTGAGGCAATAAAGTTTTTAAATAAAGAGCTAAATATTCCTAAATCTTTCTTAGAGGCTGGAATTGATGAAAAAGAATTTTTAAGTAAAGTTGACTTACTAGCCGATAGGGCTTTTGAAGACCAATGCACAAGTGCTAATCCTAGAGTTCCTTTAGTTAGTGAGATTAAACAAATTTTATTAGATAGCTATTATGGGAAATCTGTCAATGGGGACGGGCTTAATTGATACACTGATACCTTGCTGTCTTTCGTGACAGGGAAAAACATCACCCTATCCAACGGTTATATTTATTAAACATTACGACCTTGTTGTCGCTTTCTTTCACTGAAATTTATATTAGTGAAGAGAAAGCTCCAGCCGACTACGCTTCGCTCCGCCTACGCGGTCTACATTTTTTAATAAATATAACCAATGGATAGGGTGATGCTTTTTCCCTGTCACGAAAGACAGCAAGGTATCAGTGTGTCAATTAAGCCCGTCCCCATTGACAGATTTCCCATAATAGCTATCTAAAAGCACAAAAAATTTGCAAAATTATGTAAAATATGTTATAATTAATTGATGACATATATAATGGCATACATGAAAGGAGGGAGCTAATAATTAGCGAAGTATATGAAAAAGATAATCTTTAAAAATGATAAGTATCTTTTTACTATTAATAATGATAGTACCGGAAAACGTGTATGCAATACAAGAAACAGTAACAGAATTAGTAGAAGAAAAAGAAGCAGAAGTTATGGAAGCTCAAGCATATACAGAAGAACAAAAAAATAGTGAGGAAGAAATAATTTTAGGAGATGCAAATGGAGACAAGCAAGTAAATATAAGTGATTTGCTTGTTGTATTAAGACATATATCAGCAACAACAAATAACAAGCACCCAGAATGGATTCTAAAAGACGAAAAATTAAAAGCAGCAGATATAAATAAAGATGGAAAAGTAAATTCAATAGATATGCTTGTAATATTAAGATACATTTCAGCAAAAAGCAATCCAGAAATAGCTAAAAAGCATAGTGATTGGCTAATAATA
>JAFWKV010000027.1 GCA_017511265.1 Clostridia bacterium
AAAAAGAAGTTCTAAAGACATGGTCAAGAGCTTCAACAATATATCCACAAATGATTGGTCATACAATAGCTGTTCATGATGGTAGAAAACATGTTCCAATTTACATTTCAGAAGAAATGGTTGGACACAAGCTAGGTGAATTTGCTCCTACAAGAACATATAGAGGTCATGCAGGAGAAAAAGCATCAAAGGTTAAATAAGAAATTGAAGGAGGTATAAATCCGTGGAAGAAACAAAAACACAAGAAGCTATAGCAACTCTTAAATTTGCAAGAATTTCACCAAGAAAAGTAAAAGTTGTTGCAGATTTAATTAGAGGAAAAGATGTAAATGAAGCAATATCAATAGTTAAATTTACACCAAAAGCTTCTTCAAAAATAATAGAAAAATTGCTAAAATCAGCAATCAGCAATGCTGAAAATAATCATAATATGGATTCTAAAAATTTATATGTAGCTGAAATTTATGCAAATCAAGGCCCAACATTAAAAAGAATTAGACCTGCTGCAAAAGGTTCAGCAGTTAGAATTAGAAAAAGAACAAGTCACATCACAATAAAGCTAAGAGAAAAGGAGGTTTAAGTAATGGGACAAAAAGTACATCCAACAGGTGTAAGATTAGGAATAACAACAGATTGGTCATCTAAATGGTATGCTGATACAAAGAACTTTTCAGACTATTTAGTAGAAGATCAAAAAATTCGTAAATTTTTAAAGAAAAAATTATATGCTGCTGGAATTTCTGAAATACAAATAGAAAGAACAGCAAAATTTATTAAAATAAACGTATTGACTGCTAAACCTGGAATTGTTATAGGTAAAGGTGGAGCAGGTGCAGAAAGTTTAAAAAATGAAATTGCTAAATTAATAGGTAAAGATGTTAACCTAAATATAGTTGAAGTAAAAAATATCGATTTAGATGCACAACTAGTTGCTGAAAACATTGCAGGACAACTAGAAAGAAGAATTTCATTCAGGAGAGCTATGAAACAATGTATGCAAAAATCTTTAAAAGCAGGTGCTAAAGGTATTAAAACATCAGTATCTGGTAGATTAGGTGGAGCAGATATGGCTAGAACTGAATTTTATAAAGATGGAAATATTCCTCTACAAACTTTAAGAGCAGACATCGATTATGGATTTGCTGAAGCTGATACAACATATGGAAAAATCGGTGTAAAAGTTTGGATATATAAAGGCGAAATTCTTCCAGAAAAGAAAGTGGAAGGAGGAGAAGCATAATGCCATTAATGCCAAAAAGAACAAAGCATAGAAAAATGCAAAAAGGTAGAATGAGAGGTAAAGCAACAAGAGGAAATAAAGTTACAGATGGAGAATATGGAATTCAAGCTGTAACAGGTGGATGGATTACAGGAAATCAAATAGAAGCTGCCCGTGTTGCAATGACTCGTTATATTAAAAGAAATGGTAAAGTTTGGATTAAAGTATTTCCAGACAAACCAATAACATCAAAACCAATTGGAACTCGTATGGGAAAAGGTAAAGGAGCTCCAGAAAAATGGGTTGCAGTTGTAAAACCAGGTAGAGTTATGTTTGAAATAGCAGGTGTACCTGAGGAAACTGCAAGAGAAGCCTTGAGATTGGCTATGAACAAACTATCAGTAAGAACAAAGTTTGTGGCAAGAGAAACTGTAGACAAGGTGGGTGATAGTAATGAAGATAAATAAAATAAGAGAAATGTCTTCAGCAGATTTAGAAAAAGAATTAGGCGAACTAAAAACAGAATTATTTAAATTAAAATTTAGTTTAGCTACAAATGGATTAGAAAATCCTATGAAAATAAAAGAAGTTAAAAAGGATATTGCAAGAGTAAATACTATATTAACTGAAAGAAAGATAGCAGAAAAGAAAGGAGATAACTAATGGAAAGAAATCTTCGTAAAGTAATGGTAGGTACAGTTGTTTCAAATAAGATGGACAAAACAGTAGTTGTAGCTGTAGAAACAAGTGTTAGCCACAAAGTATATAAGAAAACTGTTAAAAGAACTTACAAACTTAAAGCACATGACGAAGAAAATATTTGTCAAGAAGGCGATAAAGTTAAAGTTATGGAGACAAGACCACTATCTAAAGATAAGAGATGGAGAGTGGTTGAGGTTATAGAGAAAGCAGTCACAAAATAAATGAAAAGCAGCATCTTGTACATTTTGTTATTTTTTTAAAACTTCGATGTACAGTTGTACACCTTCAGCTTATAAAAAATATCCAAAATGCACAATATACTAATTTAATCTATTTTGAAAACATTAGAAGAAAGGAGAAATCTGAAATGATTCAACAACAAACAAGACTTAAAGTAGCTGACAACACAGGAGCAAAAGAGCTTATGTGTATTAGATGCTTAGGTGGATCTTATAGAAAAACATCTAATATAGGAGATGTTATAGTAGCTTCTGTTAAATCTGCAACACCAGGTGGCGTTGTAAAAAAAGGCGATGTAGTTAAAGCTGTTATAGTAAGATCTAAAAGAGGATTAAGAAGACAAGATGGTTCATATATAAAATTTGATGAAAATGCAGCTGTTATAATTAAAGAAGATGGTACTCCTAGAGGAACTCGTATCTTCGGACCAGTTGCTAGAGAATTAAGAGATAAGGAGTATATGAAGATTCTTTCACTTGCTCCAGAAGTGCTTTAAAATAAATGAAAAAGGAGGGAAATCCTAAATGAAAATAAAAAAAGGCGATACTGTTCAAGTTTTATCAGGAAATGATAAAGGTAAAACAGGAGAAGTTTTAGAGATAATGCCAAAAAATGACAAAGTAGTTGTTAAAGGCGTTAATGTAAGAAAAAAACATATTAAGCCTAGAAGACAAGGTGAAGAAGGTGGAATAATTGCAGTTGAATGTGCAGTATCAAGTTCTAAACTTAATGTTGTATGTCCAAAATGCAATAAACCAACAAGAATAGGATATAACATAAAAGACGATAAAAAAGTTCGTGTTTGTAAAAAATGCGGTGCTGAATTAAAATAAAATTTGAAAGGAGGATTAATAAATAATGGAAAAATTAAGAGAACAATATGAAAAAGAAGTAATCCCAGCATTAATGAAAAAATTTAATTATAAATCAGTTATGGAAGTTCCAAAGCTAGATAAAATTGTTATCAATATAGGATTAGGAGACGTTAAAGATAATCCAAAATCTCTTGAAAATGCAATGAATGATTTAGCTCAAATAACAGGACAAAGACCAATCGTTACAAAAGCTAGAAAATCAATTGCTGCATTTAAATTAAGAGAAGGAGTTAACATTGGTTGTAAAGTAACACTAAGAAGAGGGAAAATGTATGACTTTGCATATAAACTTATGAATGTTGCTCTTCCAAGAGTTAGAGATTTTAGAGGATTGTCAGCAAATTCTTTTGACGGTAGAGGTAATTATTCTATGGGTGTTAAGGAACAATTGATATTCCCTGAAATAGAATATGACAAAGTAGACAAATTAAGAGGAATGGATATTATATTTGTAACAACTGCTAAAACAGACGAAGAAGCTAAAGAACTTCTTACATTACTAGGTATGCCATTCAAAAATTAATAAATGATATAGAAGGGAGAAAAACCTATGGCTAAGAAAGCGATGAAGGTTAAACAACAAAGACCACAAAAATATAAAACTAGAGAATATAATAGATGTAAGTTATGTGGTAGACCACACGCATATATTAGAAAATATGGAATTTGCCGTGTATGCTTTAGAGAGTTAGCACATAAAGGTGAAATTCCAGGAGTGAAAAAATCAAGTTGGTAAAAGGAGGAGAGTTAATGAATACAACTGATCCAATAGCAGATATGCTAACAAGAATAAGAAATGCTAATAGTAGCAAACATAAAACAGTTGATGTACCAGCATCAAAAATGAAGGTATCAATTGCAGAAATCTTATTCAAAGAAGGATATATAAAATCTTTTGAAGAAATAAAAGATGATACTCAAGGTATTATAAGAATCACATTAAAATATGATGAAAAAGGTACAAGAGTAATTGACGGAATAAAAAGAATTAGTAAGCCAGGATTAAGAATATATGCTGGAAAAGAAGAATTACCAAAAGTATTAAATGGTTTAGGTATAGCTATAATTTCAACATCTAAAGGATTAAAAACAGATAAAGAAGCAAGAGAAGCTGGCTTAGGTGGAGAAGTTTTAGCTTACGTATGGTAAATTTTAATGAAAAAAATAAGGAGGAAGAAGTATGTCAAGAATAGGAAATGCACCTATTACTGTTCCTGAAAAAGTAGAAGTTAAGATTGATGGACAAAAAGTAACTGTAAAAGGACCAAAAGGTACATTAGAAAGAGAAATACATAAAAATATTTCTATAGAACAAGATGGAAATACTATTAAAGTTACAAGACCAAATGATGAACCATCTAATAGAGCATTACATGGATTAACAAGAACTTTAATTAACAACATGATAATTGGTGTAGAACAAGAATATAGTAAAGAACTACAAATAAATGGTGTTGGTTACAGAGTTCAAAAACAAGGAAATGATTTAAAACTTGTTTTAGGATATTCACATGATGTAATTTATAAAGCACCTGCTGGTATTACTTTTGATGTTCCAAACCCAAATACTATTATAGTAAAAGGAATTGATAAAGAATTAGTTGGTCAAACAGCAGCTGAAATTAGAACAAAAAGACCACCAGAGGTATATAGAGGTAAAGGTATTAAATATGCCGATGAGGTTATTAGGCGTAAGGAAGGCAAAACAGGCAAATAAATTTAAATGAAAATCGTCATCTTGCACATTTTTATATCATTAATTAGACCTCGACGTACAAACGTACGACTTCGTCCTAATTAACTTATAAAAATGCACAATATAACAATTTTGATTTAAATTAAAAATATTGAAAGGAGAGCAATGAGATATAATGGTTAAGAAAACAGATAGAAAATTTGAAAGAACTAGAAGACATATAAGAGTTAGAAGAAAAATATCTGGTACAACTGAAAGACCAAGACTTTGTGTATATAAAAGCAATAGTAATATATATGCACAAATCATTGATGATGTAGCAGGTAATACATTAGCTCAGGCTTCTACATTAGATAAAGAAATAAAAACTAAGCATGCTAATAAAGAAGCCGCAAAAGAAGTAGGAACATTAATTGCTAAAAGAGCAACAGAAAAAAATATCAAGTCAATAGTTTTTGATCGTAGTGGTTACATATACCATGGCATTGTTAAAGAATTAGCAGAAGCTGCAAGAGAAGGCGGATTAGAGTTTTAGTCAGCTCTTAGCGAAGAATGAGCGATAGAGTACATAAAAAGGAGGGAAATTATTAAACCGATGGAAGAAAACAATACAGTAGAATTAAAAGAAAAAGTTGTAGCTATTAACAGAGTAGCTAAAGTTGTTAAAGGTGGTAGAACCTTTAGATTTAGTGCTGTAGTAGTTGTTGGAGACGAAAACGGACACGTTGGAGTTGGAAATGGTAAAGCTGCTGAAGTACCAGATGCTATAAAAAAAGCCATCCAAGAAGCTAAAAATAATTTAGTAGAAGTTCCAGTTGTAGAAACTACAATTCCACATGAATATGTAGGAAAATTTGGTAGTGCAAGAGTAATGTTAAAACCAGCTGAAAAAGGTACTGGAGTTATAGCTGGTGGTAGCGTTAGACCTGTATTAGAGCTTGCAGGTTATAAAGATATTCGTACAAAAATATTAGGAACAACTAATCCAAGAAACGTTGTTTATGCAACAATTGAAGGATTAAAATCAATGCAAACAATTGAACAAGTTGCTAAAAAAAGAGGAAAAAAAGTAGAAGACATTTTATAGAATATAGCAAAAAGGGGTAACACATACTCACAATGTATACCCTGACCAAGATTCAAGGAGGTGTAATAAAAATGAAAATAGATGAATTAAAGCCAAATACTAAAAGAAAAGCCAGAACAAGAGTAGGGCGTGGTACAGGTTCAGGACTTGGAAAAACATCAGGAAGAGGACATAAAGGACAAAATGCTAGATCTGGCGGAGGTGTTAGACGTGGCTTTGAAGGTGGTCAAACACCAATGTATAGAAGATTACCAAAAAGAGGATTTAAAAACATAAATAGTAAAAATTATACAGAAGTAACATTTAAAATGCTAAACAAATCAAAAGCAACAGATGTTACAGCTGAAAGCTTACTAGAAGAAGGTATAATTGGAAGAATTAATGATGGAATAGTTATACTTGCAACAGGTAAGCTAGAGAAAAAGCTAAATATAAAAGCCAAAAGATTTACAGCTAAAGCTAAAGAACAAATAGAAGCTCTTGGCGGAAAGGCTGAGGTGATTTAATTGTTTAAAACAATGCAAAATGCAATAAAAACACCAGAAATAAGAAAAAAACTTTTATATTTATTATTGCTTATAGTTATATTTAGACTAGGATGCTATATTCCTGTTCCAGGAGTTAATTTGGTAGCATTAAGTGACCAAACTCAAACAGAAGGAATAGCTGGATTAATTGATTTAATCTCAGGTGGAGCATTCTCAAGATTTTCAATATTTGCAATGTCAGTAACACCTTATATTACAGCGTCAATTGTTATGCAATTATTAGGAATGATAATTCCTTCATTAGAACAATTAACTAAAGAAGGTGGAGAAGAAGGAAGACAAAAATTAAATAGATATACAAAAATGGTAACTATTGTACTAGCTTTAGTTGAAGCAATTGGACTATACTTATCATACAGATCTTATAATATATTTGTAAATACTGAATTTTTAACTGCAGCTTTGGTTGTTTTTGGACTTGTTACAGGAACATCTTTACTTATGTGGCTTGCACAACAAATAACAACAAAAGCAATAGGTAATGGAATGTCTATATTAATTTTTGTTGGTATAATTTCAAGATTACCTAGTGGTGCAGTAGCACTATGGAATAGAATAATTACTGAAAATGGATTTAGTACACCAGGATTTTTATTAGCAATAGGTATTGTAATTGGACTTCTTGTATTAGTTGCAGGAGTTGTTTATGTACAACTTGCTGAAAGAAGAATACCAGTACAATATTCAAAAAGAGTAGTAGGAAGAAAAATGGTTGGTGCACAAAGTACACATATACCACTTAAGCTTGCAATGGCAGGTGTAATGCCAGTTATTTTTGCATCATCATTTATGACATTTCCAGCTATGATTATACAATTGTTTGTAAGTGATATAGCAACAAAAACAGGATTTTTAGCTATGCTATATAAATTTTCAATAGCAACATCTTCATCAAGTGTTGGATGGGGATACTCTGTTACAAATGCTATTGTATACTTATTATTAATAATAGGATTCACATTTTTCTATACATTTGCAGTATTTAATCCTGCAGAAGTATCAAGTAATATTAAGAAAAACGGTGGATTTATTCCAGGAATTAGAGCTGGAAAACCAACTACAGAATACTTAACTTCAGTAACAACAAAAATTACATTATTTGGAGGTTTCTTCTTAGCATTAATTGCTATAATACCAATGTTACTTAGATTTACAGATTTAAATATTACATTGGGAGGAACTTCAGTATTAATTGTTGTTGGTGTTGGAATAGAAGTATTACAACAATTAGAATCTCAATTAGCTATGAGACACTATAAAGGATTTTTAGGTTAAAAAAGATTATTAAATGTTATTAAATGTAAAACAAAACACAGCCGTGCGTTTGGTTAATAATTATAAATTTTAAAAAGTAAGTTCGACCTACTATATTAAAGTCTGTAGTAATTTTAGTGTGCATAAAAAATTGAATTTATGCTAATCTTAAACGCCTTGGAGAACGACACTTTTAAAATTTATAATTATTAACCAAAGGTAGCCGGCGTAATTATAGTTACTATATTTAATAACATTTAATAACTTTTTCAATGTCTATAAATCTGTAGATATTGAAAAGGTTATTAAATTAATAATCTAATTTAATATGTGAGGAGAGAATTATAATGATTTTAATTATGTTGGGAGCACCTGGAACAGGAAAAGGAACAGTAGCAGGAATTTTATCAAAAAAACTTGGCATTCCCCAAGTTTCTACAGGAGATATATTTAGAAAAAATATATCTGAAAAAACAGAATTAGGAAAATTAGCAGAAAGCTATATATCAAAAGGAGCATTAGTACCAGATGATGTTACAGTAAAATTAGTAGAAGATAGATTAAATCAAGAAGATGCACAAGCAGGTGTAATTTTAGATGGATTTCCAAGAACTACTGCACAAGCAGAAGCACTTGACAAAATATTAGAAAATATTAACAAAAAAGTTGATATGACAATAAACTTAACAACACCAGAAGAGGAAATTATAGAAAGAATAGTAAATAGAAGAATATGTCCAAAATGTAAGTCGGTATATAATTTAGTCTTAAATCCTACAAAAAAAGAGGGAATATGTGATAAATGTGGAGCTGAACTTACAGCAAGAGCAGATGACAATGAAGAAACAATAAAAAGCAGATTAGAAACATATTTTGAGCAAACAAGTCCTTTAGTAAATTATTACGAAGAAAAAGGAAAATTATTTTCTGCAACAGTAAGTAAAACCATAAATAAAATGGGAGTAGATGTTGCAAATGATGTCTTGAAAAAGCTAGAAGGGGAATAATATGATTACAATAAAATCAAAAAGAGAAATTGAATATATGAGAGAAGCCTGTAAAGTTGTGGCAATACTATATGACAAATTAGAGAAGACCATTAAGCCTGGAATGACAACATGGGAATTAGACCAAATTGCAGAAAAAATAATGAGAGAAAATGGAGCGATTCCAGCTGAAAAGGGATACTCGTCTGGAATAAAAGGAGTACCACCATATCCAGCAGCAACTTGTATTTCAATAAATGATGAAGTAATACATGGAGTTCCTTCAAAGAAAAAGTATATAAAAGAAGGCGATATTGTTAGTGTTGATACCGTTGCATTAAAAAATGGATTTAATGGTGATGCTGCAAGAACATTTATTGTAGGAAAATCATCAAAAGAATCTGAAAGACTAGTAAATGTGACAAAACAAGCTTTTTATGAAGGAATAAAATATGCAAAACCTGGATATAGAATTGGAGATATATCTCATGCAATAGGAGAATATGTAAAATCACAAGGTTATAGTGTGGTTAAAGAATTTCAAGGACATGGCATTGGAAGAGAAATGCATGAAGATCCAGGAATACCAAACTATGGAAAAGCAGGAAAAGGACCAAGAATTGAACCGGGAATGACATTGGCAGTAGAACCAATGGTAATACAAGGCAAGTCCAATATATTAGAACTAGATGATGGATGGACAATAATTACAGAAGATGGAAGTATGGCCGCACATTATGAAAATACAATTTTAATTACAGAAAAAGAGCCAGAGATATTGACATTACTTTAATTTTATTATATAATATACGAGTTAATAATATCAATTAACATAAGCTCTTTAAGGAGGAAAGTAAATGGCAAAGGAAGACGTTATAGAAGTTGAAGGTGTAGTGGTTGAGGCACTACCAAATACTAATTTCAAAGTAGAACTTGAAAATGGACATCAAATTTTAGCTCATATTTCTGGTAAATTGAGAATGAATTATATCAAAATTTTACCAGGTGATAAAGTTAAGGTTGAGCTTTCTCCATATGATTTGACTCGTGGACGTATAACTTGGAGAGCCAAATAAAACTTTAGTTAATCAAATCAAATTTACAATTTGATTAAAATATAGAAAGAATTAACCCAAATAAATTTTGTGAGGTGAGTGAAGTGAAGGTTAGACCATCAGTAAAAAAAATGTGTGACAAATGTAAAATTATAAAAAGAAAAGGTGTAATTAGAGTTATTTGTGAAAACCCTAAACACAAACAAAGACAAGGATAATCCTTTAGTTAATAACACAAATAGGTAGCGGCTGTAAATTCAAATTTTGAATTTATATATCTTTTTGTGTTTATATATATTTGTTCAAAAAACTTAAAGACTAGGTAGCTCTAGTGCATTTCACCTTTAAGTTAATAGAACAAAAAATAAAAAATCAATTTTGGAGGTGCAAAAATATGGCTCGTATTGCTGGAGTAGATTTACCTAAGGAAAAAAGAGTAGAAGTAGGACTTACATATATTTATGGTATAGGTTTATCAAGTTCACAAAAAATATTAGAAAAAGCTGGAATTAATCCAGACACAAGAGTTAAAGACTTAACAGACGAACAAGAAAATAGCATAAGAAAAATAGTTGATGAATCTTACACTGTTGAAGGTGACTTAAGAAGAGAAGTTGCTTTAAATATAAAAAGACTTACTGAAATAGGATGCTATAGAGGCTTAAGACATAGAAGAGGACTACCTGTAAGAGGACAAAGAACTAAAACTAATGCTCGTACAAGAAAGGGTCCACGTAAGCTTGTTAGTAAATCTAAAAAAGCTTAAAATAAATAAAAATCATCAATCTGCACATTTTGGTTATCCAGTCCAGATTTCGACGTACCATCGTACGCCTTCAACCTGTCCTGACTAATCCAAAATGCACATCTTAATAATTTTTATTTATTTTTAAATAAGAATAAAAAACTTATCAAAGACAATAAAAATAATAAATTCCAAAAAGAGGAGGAAAATTTAGAAAATGGCTAAAAATGTAACAAGAAAAACTGTTGCTAGAAGAAATAGAAAAAACATTGAAAAAGGTCAAGCACATATACATTCTAGCTTTAACAATACAATAGTTACAATTACTGACGTTGCAGGTAATGCAATATCATGGGGAAGTGCTGGAGAACTTGGCTTCAAAGGTTCAAGAAAAAGCACACCATTTGCTGCAGGGCAAGTTGCAGAAACAGCTGCTAAAACAGCAATGGAACATGGATTAAAAACAGTAGAAGTATTTGTAAAAGGACCAGGTTCTGGTAGAGAGGCTGCAATAAGAGCACTTCAAACTGCAGGACTTGAAATAAGTGCAATAAAAGATGTAACACCAATTCCACATAATGGATGTAGACCACCAAAAAGAAGAAGAGTATAAACGGAAATTAAGAAAGGAGAATAAAATGGCAAGATATAAAGATGAACAATGCCGTATTTGCCGTAGAGAAGGACAAAAATTGTTCTTAAAAGGATCTAGATGTTATTCTGACAAGTGTAGTATTTCTAGAAGAAATTATGCACCAGGACAACATGGACAAAGAAGAACAAAACTTTCTGAATACGGAACACAGCTAAGAGAAAAACAGAAAACAAAATCATACTATGGAGTTGCAGAAAAACAGTTTAGAAAATATTTTGAAATGGCTTCAAATAAAAGAGGCATAACAGGTACAAACTTACTTCAAATATTAGAAAGCAGACTAGACAATGTTGTATATAGATTAGGATTTGGAAGTTCAAGAGCACAAGCAAGACAACTTGTAAATCATGGACAATTTGAAGTAAACGGCAAAAAAGTTGATATAGCATCTTACTTAGTAAAACCAGGAGATGTTGTTAGCGTTAGAGAAAGTAAAAAAGATAATTCTACAATAAAAGCAAATGTAGAAGAAAATGCAGCTAAACCAGTTCCAGAATGGTTAGAAAAAAATGCTGAAACTTTAAGTGGTAAAGTAGTAAGATTAGCATCTAGAGAAGACATAGATATTCCAATTGAAGAACATTTAATAGTAGAGCTTTACTCTAAATAATAGTTTATAGTTTTTTTAAAATATTAGGAGGTAAAAATGATAGAATTCGAAAAGCCAAATATTGAATGTCTAGAAGTAGATGACGCAAACAATTATGCAAAATTTGTATGCGA
>JAFWKV010000028.1 GCA_017511265.1 Clostridia bacterium
TCTTGAACCATCCAGTCCATTGTAGCTCCACCTTCGTGAACTTCTCCTATTTTATGTGTTTTACCTGTGTAAAATAGGATTCTCTCTGTTGTTGTAGTTTTTCCGGCATCAATGTGTGCCATTATTCCTATATTTCTTGTTCTTTCTAATGGGTATGCTCTTCCTGCCATCTTTTTCTCCTTTCTTTATTACAAATTCATTTTAAAAGTAGTAAGATGTGAATTTTATGATGTCTTGTCAAGCAGAAGTCGTACGATGGTACGTCGATGTTTGACAAGGCTGAATAAAATTTGCAGATTGCTGCTTTTAAATTGAATTTTACCATTTATAATGTGCGAAAGCCTTATTAGCTTCTGCCATTTTGTGTGTATCTTCTTTCTTTTTAAATGCTCCACCGTTTCCGTTTATAGCATCTATTAGTTCTCCTGCTAGTTTTTCAGCCATTGTTTTTTCGTGTCTTTTTCTAGCATATGTTACAATCCATCTTAGTCCTAAAGTTTGTCTTCTTTCAGGTCTAATTTCAAGTGGTACTTGATATGTTGCACCACCAACTCTTCTTGCTTTTACTTCAAGAACTGGCATAACATTTTCTAATGCTGCTTCAAAAACTTCTAATGGATTTTTGTTTTCTCTTTCTTTGATAATGTCAAATGCATCATATACTATTTTTTGAGCAACTGATTTTTTACCATCTAGCATTATGTTATTTACTAGTTTTGTAACAACTTTGCTATTGTATATTGGATCTGGTAATACATCTCTTTTTGCTATATATCCTCTTCTTGGCACTATTCTTCCCTCCTCTGGCTTCGTCTAAACTTCGTTCTACTTTGTCAAACATCGCTAAAATTTTCTCGACGTACAAACGTACTGTCTCAAAAATTTTCTCTCGTTTTCCTCGTATAACTCGTTTATACTGTGCCACATATTTTAATCATATTCGCATCTACTGTGCGACTTATTTTTTTTGGTGTTTTAAATAAAACACCTAGGTACTCTGGAAAGCGAATTGCTCTCCCGTATAGCGCTTAATAATCTATTTTAAATTTAAGCGCCTTAATTAGTAGACTACAAGCACTAATTTTCAATTTAATTTGTTTCTAAGTTCCTATTTTCTCTGTAAAATTGATTTAAATTAGTGAATTGTGCATTTTGGATATTTCTTTGCAAGCTAAAGGCGTGCTTGTGCACGTCAATGTTTGGAAAGAAATAACAAAATGTGCAAGTTGCTGATTTAAATCAATTTTACTATTTTTTAGGTTTCTTAGCCCCATACTTAGAACGCGCTTGCATTCTGTCTTTAACACCTGCAGTATCAAGTGTACCTCTTATTATATGGTATCTAACACCTGGTAAGTCTTTTACCCTACCACCTCTTATTAGAACAACACTGTGTTCTTGTAGGTTGTGTCCTATACCTGGTATGTAAGAAGTAACTTCATATCCGTTTGAAAGTCTAACTCTGGCAACTTTTCTTAATGCTGAATTAGGCTTTTTAGGTGTTACTGTTTTTACAACTGTACATACTCCTCTTTTTTGTGGAGATCTAGCATTTGTTTGTTTTTTTCTAAATGAATTGTATCCATGTAAAAGAGCTGGTGCAGTTGCTTTTTTCTCAGAAGTTTTTCTTCCTTTTCTTACTAATTGGTTAATTGTTGGCACTTAAATTTCACCTCCTATTGATTTACTTTATTGGCTACGGAAATAATGCTTTTAGCAGAATTTCATAACGTATTATATTGTATCATCTTTACTTACGGAAGTCAATAATTTACAAAGAAAAACTTGGGATAATCCCAAGTTTTATTTTACAAATTATCTTTCCTTATTATTTTTCTTCTTCTCTATCATAATATTTTGATTCTATTTGTGTTGTATCTCCACTTTTTTCAGAGTATGTAGGTTTACCTGGTTTGCTATATTTCTTATCTTGATTTAATATAGCTTTTTCTTTTGCTTCTAGTAGTATATCTTTTTTTCTTTGTTCTTCAAGAGATTTAATTCCTTTTTCTGCAATATCTGCTATATCATAGTCTGATAACCCTTTTATAAAATTAGCTCTTCTTTCTCTTGAAGTTAAAACTCTAGTTGTTTCTAATTCAGTCTGACTGCTTTCTTCTAGTTGACTATCTTGTTCTGCTTCTGTACTTTCTTGTATTGCCTGTTGTGCTTTTTCTCTTGATTCTCTATATTCTTTTTCAACAATTTTATTAAGTCTTTTTTCTGCTAATTTCCCTATTAATGGTATTTTAGCTATTCTAGACAATATTTTATGTCTGTCTCTAATTTCATCAAAGCTGATTAACGCTTGGGTTTGTTCATTTTCTGAGTCATCATTCAGATGTTCTTCCTTATTTCCAACAACTGGTTCATACCCTCTTTGAACAACACCTATTGGATATTGTTCGTTTTCTTGAGTATTGTTTTCAGTTCTTGTTTCAGTCTCTATATGATGTACAGTTTCTTCTATTTCTTGTGGTTCTCTTTCTTTTCTTGATAATGGAAGTGGATCTTTTGCTGTAAATTTTCTATAGTGAGGGTCTTTTTTTACTGCTATGTCAATAGTTTCCTGACTTTCACCCCTTATATATAATTCTGCAGCAACATTACATCTACTTATTTGCCCAGCTGTTTTAAAAATTTCTTTTCTTAACTCTTGTTTAGATAGTCCAGCTAGTTTTGGATTTTTACTTTCTTTTTTTGTAGTTTCGCTCAATTCGTCTTTTAAGGTTCTTAACGTTTCTTCCATATTTTGTACTTCAAATATTTTTTCCCAATAATCATCATTTTCTGCAACTTTATGTAGTTTTTCAGCTTCTTTTCTTTTTTCTTCTATTTCTTTTTCTAATTTTGAAGCCTCTTTTTCCATTTTATCTATTATAACATTTTCTTCTCTATTATTATATTCTTCTTTAAGAATTTCTAAATTAGATTCTAATGCTTCAATTGCTTCTTTAATGTTTTCAACTCTTGGCAAGTTTTCTATTGTTTTTTGCATTTTATCATATTCTGCTTGTTCTTCCGATGTAATCTGCCCCTCATCTCTTCTTCTTTTTAAATATGCTATTCTTTCTTGTGCATTTTCACTTTTATAGTATTCATATAACGTTTCCCATTTTCTTCCCATTATTTTTCCTCCCTTTATAAAACCATAAAGTCAAATATAATAAGCACTTCTATTTAGTATTATAGCATCATTTTTACATTTTTTCAATTATTTTACATAATTTAAATAGAATTGTAATGTTTTAGTAATACTTTTGTAATATTTCTATTTCTTGTATTGCTCTATCAGCTAATTTCGTATATCTCATTTTTTTATCTCTTATTTTTTCTTCTAATGGAGGAAGTATTCCAAAATTAGCATTCATAGGTTGAAACTTACTATTTTCTGTAGAAATATATTTAACTAAAGCTCCTATCATTGTTAGCTCTGAAAAAATAATTTTGTTATCTCTTCCATTCTGTTTTTTATTAACTTCATCATTATCTGTATTTTTTCTATCATCTTTCCACAACTTCTCATCATTCTGTTGATTCTTTATAAAATCATTTGCAGCATTTAATCCTGCAACCATACCTGAAGAAATAGACTCAACATATCCTTCAACACCAGTTATTTGACCTGCAAAATAAATGTTGGGATTTTTCTTTAAGTTATATGTTTCATCAAGTAACTTAGTAGAATTAATATAAGTATTCCTATGCATTACACCAAGCTTTACAAATTCAGCATTTTGCAAACCTGGAATCATACTAAAAACTCTTTTTTGTTCTCCAAATTTTAAATTTGTTTGAAATCCAACTAAATTATACAATTCTGCTTGTTTATCATCTTGTCTAAGCTGAACAACTGCATATGGTCTTTTAGCAGTTCTTGGGTCATCAAAGCCGACAGGCTTTAAGGGACCAAAACGCAAGGTATCTATTCCTCTTTTTGCCATGATTTCAATAGGCATACATCCTTCAAAAATCTCTCTTTTTTCAAATTGATGTAGTTCCACAACTTCAGCTTCTACAAGTTCCTTCCAAAAAACTTCATATTCTTCTTTACTCAATGGCAAATTAATATAACTATTTTCTTGCATATTTTGTTCATTTAGTCTTTTTTCCCATTCTTCAATACTTTCGTCTTTTTTCTTCTCTTGACTGTATCTGTCCCCATAAAAAGCTATATCAAAATCTATACTTTCTCTTGTAACAATAGGAGCTGCAGCATCATAAAAATATAGTTTATCTTCACCTGTTATTCTTGATATCTCTTTAGATAATGCGTTAGAAGTAAGAGGTCCTGTTGCAATAATAACTATTCCCTCTGTTGCTATTTCTTGAACAGAAGTAACCTCTTTATGAATAACTTCTATCAATTCATTTTTTTCTATCTCTTCTGTAACTCTTTTAGAAAATTCTTCTCTATCTACAGCTAGTGCTTGTCCAGCAGGTACTTTTGTTTCATCCGCAACTTTAATAAGCAAAGAATCTAGCATCCTCAATTCTTCTTTCAAAAGCCCACAAGCATTAGTATGCAAATTAGATTTAAAAGAATTACTGCAAACTATCTCAGCTAAATCTTTGTTAGAATGAGCCTCAGAAAACTTAATCGGCTTCATTTCATACAATTTAACATTTATTCCTCTTTTAGCAATTTGGTAAGCAGCTTCGCATCCAGCTAAGCCTCCACCAATTACTGTAACAAAATCATTCATTTAAAACTCCTAACTTCCTTGAGTGATACTTTTTCCTCCGTCCCCAAAGTATCACTCAAACAATTCCATTATTTCATCTTTTGAAAGCTTATTAACAAAAGATGTGTTAATATCAAGCATATTATCAATTAAAGCAGACTTATTTTTCTGTAACTCATATATTTTCTCCTCAATAGAATTTTTAGTTATAAGTTTGTACACTTGTACATTATTTTTTTGTCCTATTCTATATGCTCTATCAGTTGCTTGATTTTCTGCAGAGGCATTCCACCAAGGATCATAATGGATAACCATGTCTGCACCTGTGAGATTAAGTCCGGTTCCTCCAGCTTTTAATGATATTAAAAAGACTTTTATATCTTCATTATTATTAAATTCTTCAACTAATCCAATTCTTTCATTAACTTTTGTAGCTCCTGTTAGTTTAAAATATTCAACTCCAGCTTTGTGAAGTTTTTCCTCAATTATAGGAAACATCGATGTGTATCCTGAAAATAGCAGTATCTTGTGTCCTGATTCTACACCATTTTTTATAAGTTCTAAACATTGTTCTAATTTGCTACTTCCTCCCTCATAGTTTTCTATAAAAACACTTGGATGGCAGCAAATTTGTCTAAGTCTTGTAAGTACAGCTAATATTTTCATATGGCTTCTTTCAAAACCATTTATATCGATAGATTCTTTTACTTCTGCTTTAGCTCGAGCTAAATAAGATAAATAAATCTCTTTTTGTTCTTCTTGCATATTGCTTGTTAGAATTGTTACAGTTTTTTCTGGCAATTCTGTTAAAACTTGTGTTTTTGTTCTTCTTAATACAAAAGGTTCTATAAGCATTTTTAATTTTTTCATTGTGACTTCATCTTTTTCTTTAACTATAGGCATTTCATATAAATTTTTAAATTTTTTATATGTAAACAAATATCCTGGCATTATAAAGTCAAATATTGACCATAATTCTGAAAGTGCATTTTCCATTGGAGTTCCTGTTAATGCATATCTTGTGTCCGCTTTTAATAGTTTAATTGAAGTTGCATTTTGTGTGTTACTATTTTTTAAGTACTGTGCTTCATCAGCTATAATATATTTAAATTGATAATTCATTTCATTATAATGCTCTATATCTCTTTTCAATAAATCATATGATGTTATTACTAAATCATAATTATTTAAATTTTCTATTTGTCTTTTTCTTTCAAATGAAGGTCCACTAATTACTAATATTTTTAATTCTGATGTAAATTTATTTGCTTCACTTTTCCAGTTTAGTGCAAGTGAACTTGGTGCAACTACTAATGATGTTTTTCTTTTTTCTTTTGCTTCGCCAACATAAGACATAATCACTGACAATACTTGTATAGTTTTTCCAAGTCCCATATCATCTGCAAGTATTCCTCCAAAATGGTAGTCATCTAAAGTTTTTAGCCATTTAAATCCGACTTTTTGATAATATCTTAATGTTTTTTCTAGTTCAAATGGGATTTTTATTTCTTCATGCACATTTTCTTTACTTAAATTATCAATAACTTCCTTATATTCTTCATTTTTCCCTATGGTAGTTCCTTTTAATCCATTTAAAAGTTGATTTAAATATAATGTTCTGTGTATTGGCATACGAATAATACCTGTACTTAGTTCTTTATAATTCACATCAGCTCCTGTGATTAATTTGTTCAAGAATTCTATATCTTCATTATTATCTAACTTCAGGAATGTCCCATCTTTTAATCTATGAAATTTCTTTTTTAGTCGATATTTTTCCATTATTTCAATCAACTCGGCTGTATCTATATTTAAACTTTCCAAGTCTAATTCTAGTAAATTGTTTTCTATTTTTACTCCCAAAGTAGAAATTTTAGGCTGTTTTATTTGCTTTGAATTAAAATTATCTGTTGCTAAAATTTCAAAGTTTTTCATATATACTTCAATGTCATCTGTTATAAATTTATATATCTTTTCATTATCAGTTAGTATAAATCTTAAGTTTTTAGTATCTAACATAAATTCTGTTTTTCTTAATATATTCAAGAAATTGGTCTCTTCTATAATATTTCTTGATATTTGTTTTTTTATTTCATCTTCTAAAGGGTTATATTCTTTCTCATCATATACAAATTTTAGATTAGCTATTAGATAGTTATTTTCATCAAAGTCTAGATATAATCTTGCTTTCACCTTTTTAGGTAAATACTTTATTATTTCTGTCCTATCTTTTTCTTTTATTTCAATATCACTTTTGATTTTAGGCATAATAATAGAAAATAATTCAGGTAATTGCTCTTTTCCAAGTTTGACTTTGGATGAATAGTTTTGTTTAAAAGCATTTAGTAATTTCATTGTTGTTTCTTCAAAATTTTGGTCGCATCTGTATAGTGTATTTTTTATTAATAAATAAGTATAGTCCTTCCCCTGCAATATATTTGTTTTAAGCATATCTATATTAGAATAAAAAATATATTCTTTTTCTCCCGATTTTTCTAATTTAAATTTTATGTTTGGATTTTTAGGTTCAAGTTTTATTCTTTTTTCTGATAGATCTTGCTGTAATTTTACTGTTTGTCCTTTTAATATTTCAAATAATTGATCAATTGACACTTCGTCTAAAATTATTTTGCTTTCATTTAAGGCTGTTGCTCCAAATCGATAATTATTATTTGAATTGCTGTTTCCATACTTTATTATTTCTGCATATTTTAATACAAAATCAAGTAATGGATAGTATTCTTCTTTAAATGCTTCTTTTGTATGTATAAATTCTAATTTGTCTCCATATTTGTAATTTTCTTTTTTTAACATTCTATCATAAAATTCTGATAGTTTTTTTATTTTATACTTTTTGTCTACTCCTATAAAGACCTCTAGCTTTATTTTATTATCTATTTTATCATATATAAATTGAGGAGTTATTTCTATTTTTTTTGATATTTGTATAGGTTGTTCAATGGTGTTTTTTGAATCTCCTAGTGCGTCATTATAAAATATATTTACTATTTGTTTAAAGCTTCTATACCTGTTTGTTTTGGCTTCCATTTGCTTCCTCCGTTTTTTGCTTTGTAGTCTAATATTATAATACATTTTTACCTATTTATCAAGCGTTGGGAAACAAAATAATTACAATTCACAGTTAATAATACATATCCTAACAATAGATAAATATATAAATAAAGAAAATCTGCGTAAGCGACCAAACGAATGAAGTTAAGTTAGCCGTTTGAGCTTTAGCGAATTACGGATAACTTATGCTGAGCTGAGTGCGATTGGAGCAAGTTACAGACTAGTATTTTTAGTTCGTAGCTTGCGACACACAAAGATTTTCGTATTTATATATTTATCTATTGTTAGGATACATATTATTAGCTGTGAATTGTAACTATTAATTATATTTGCAAAAATAAAACTAAAAAATATATTTATATTTTTTAGTTTTATTTTGTTATTTTTTTATTCTATTCCATCATATTTTTTTAATTTTTTAAATATAACTATTGCTACAGCTATAATTACTACTAATGCTATTCCTGTAACTGCAGCTAGTCCAGTTTTAGGTAATACTGAAGATGCTGTTGTTTTATCTGTTGTTTTTGCAGAAGTACCTGTTGTACTTGTTGTTGGCTTTGCAGTAGAACTACTTCCAATTGGATTTGCTGATGTATTAGCTGGTGTATTGGTTGGTGTATCTGATGGCGTATCTGATGAACTTTCTGCAACTTTTATTGAAGCACTTTGTACTTGAGCAGTAGCTTCTCCATCAGAATCACTATCTACTGTTACTGTTCCAATATTTACATTTGCTGTACTTCCAACTGTTGCTGTATCTTTTACTTTAAATTTTAAAGTAAATACATCTGCAGTTGTTTTAGAACCGCCTGAAATCATTGTTTCTATTTTTGAAGTTGAATCTCCATTTAAATCCATAAATGGTTCCACAGCTTTATGTTCTACTAATTCTAACTTGTCTGTATCATAACTGTATTCAGCGATAACTCCATTTATCCCAGCTGAACATATTACAGGTAATGTTACTGTAAATGTATCCCCCTGTTTTACAGATGTGCTACTTGGTATTAAGGTTGCAGTTGCAGTAGCTGCCTGTACAAATGTTATGTTCATTATAATTATTGCAAAAATAATTCCTAAAATTAATAATGTTTTTTTCATAATATCTCTCCTAAAATTTAAATTTAAATATATTATAACTAATTATTCTTTTAAAATCAACTTAATATTTAAGTTTAAATATTAAGTTTTTGTTACAAAATTGTTACATTTTTGTAATATAAACTTAATTATAGTTCATTTATTTTTCCTAACCTGTATTTATTAATTTGTAAAATATCTCTAATATCAACCGCTTCATCATTGTTTACATTACCAGCTTTTAGAAATTCATCTATTAGCTTAACCTTATTAAGCCTATGTTTATTTATTCCCAAAATATCTCTTATATCTGCCAAGCCATCACCATTTATATCGCCCTTAACAATTAAAGTATATGTACGATTTTCTGTAGTAAATTTTTGTCCTGTTTTTATTATATCATTGCCTCCTATAACTTTATCTTTTTCTTTTACTGTAAATTGAATGTCCTTACTAAATTCTTTAGAAAAGCTTTCATATGTTGTATTTGGTTGAATGTTCACCATATAATTCCCATCTAAAGTTATTGGTTCAATATATCTTTCTGTTGCTAATATTGGTGTTGCCGGTGTATATGTTTGTACTTTGTATTGTTTAAAACCTGCTATATGGTTTTTACCAAATTGTGCATCTTTAATAATTGTGTTACTCCCAACCATCAAATATAAAGCATCATCATAATTATTATTCCAAGTAACATCTACTGCATACCATTGTTGTTTTGAAGGTTCATATACATAATTCCATGCATGTGCAGTTGCAGTACTATTTTCGTTTGTATATCCATATACATTGATGCATTGCACACCTTTTTCTCTGCACAATAAATTAAATAATTGTGCTTGTCCCTCGCAAACTGCTTTGTTTAGTATTAAAGCTCCATAAGCTGTTTGCTCAATGTCTGTGTCATCAATTACCGTATATTCTACATTATTCATAATGTAATAATTAATTGACTTTACTATTTCATATACATTATTTCCTGTTATTGAATTACTTAGTTCTTTTAGTTTTGTATTAAATTTGTTATATTCAGACCATTCTTTCATTTCAGACCATATTTCTACACTTTTATATGTTGCTTTTTTTTCTGAAATAAGAACTTCAATATTTCCTATTTTTACATCTGATGTCCACCAATAATTTTTAGGGCTATCCATAATATATGCTTCATATCCATCTAGTATATATGGAAATAATTTTTCTTGGAAGCTTTGGGTTGCAGCATCTTCCGTTGATTCTGAAATATCACATTTGTAATCATTAAGGTTGATTTTTATTTTATTGTTTATTTGTTCCTGTAGTGTATTATAAGTTGTTTTTGATATTTCATTTTTTAGTTGGTTGTAATAATATTTACTAATATCAGCTTCTTCCGGTGTAGCCTTAACTTTTACTTGTGGCTTGGCTAACACATTAAACTTACTTGTTTTTATTTCTTCAAGCATTTTGGTGTCTATATTTTGTGAATATTCAATTATAGTTTCTTGTGGCATATTTTCTGCTTTTACTGTATTGGTATTTGAAAATATAATACTTATTGTAATAATAAATATGCATACAATTATAACTTTTTTTATACTTCTCATCTTTTCTCTCCATATTTATTATAAGATATTTTTTTTTACCTTGCAATAAAAAATTATACTTTTTGTTGCAATTTTGCACATAAAAAGAGCCAAAGCTATTTATTCCGTAGCTTTAGCCCTTCTTTTTATTTTATTTTTCTTTTTAGTAGAATCTGCTTTTACATTTTTGGCATCCTCTGGATTCCACTTTTCTCCTTTTTTTGGCTTATTCCATGAAATATAATCACATGATTTAGGATTATTTTCACAGATATAATAATTTCTTTTTCTCTTAGTCTTTCTTATTTGTACCGTGCCTCCACATTTTGGACAAGGCACATCTATAGTTTCAATAATTGGTTTTGCATTTTTACATTCTGGATATCCCGGACATGCTAAGAACTTTCCATATCTGCCATATTTATATACCATCATTCTTCCACATTTTTCACATTTTACGTCAGATACTTCATCTTCTAATTTCACATGTTCTAATTCTTTTTCTACTTTTTCTACTTCAACTGCAAATGGACCATAGAATTCTCTAATCATTTTTTTCCATTCTTCTTTTCCATCTGCAATTTCATCAAATTCGTTTTCAATTTTAGCTGTAAATTCAACATTTACAATGTCTTTAAAGTTTTCTGTAAGTAGTTTGTTTACAACTTTTCCAAGATCTGTTGGTTTTAATTGTTTTGCTTCTTTTTCTATATATCGTCTTTCTAATATTGTTGATATTGTTGGTGAATATGTACTTGGCCTTCCTATTCCTTTTTCTTCTAATGCTTTAACCAAGCTTGCTTCTGTATATCTTGCAGGTGGTTCTGTAAAGCTTTGCTTTGGATTTATGTTTTTCTCTTTTACTTCTTCTTTTTCTGCAAGTTCTGGTAACATTCCCTCTTGCTCTTTTTCTTTGCTGTCTGAACCTTCTACATATAAAGTCATAAATCCTTTAAACTTCAATGTTTGCCCATTTGCTTTAAAAGTATAATCATTTGCTATAATGTCTGCACTTACTGTGCTAAAGATTGCAGCCGACATTTGGCTTGCTATAAATCTGTTATAAATTAATTTATACAATTTGTACTGGTCTTTTGTTAAAGAATCTTTAATTTCGTCTGGCACTAAGTCAACATAAGTAGGTCTTATAGCCTCATGAGCATCTTGTGAGTCCTTATTTGTTCTATAGTACCTATTTTCATAATACTTTTCTCCATAAGTTTCTACTATATGTTTTTTTGCTGCAGTTCTTGCTTCTTCAGAAATTCTTGTAGAGTCTGTTCTCATATATGTAATAAGTCCTACTGTACCTCTTGATTGTATTTTTACACCTTCATATAAACTTTGTGCTACTGACATTGTTTTTCTTAAAGTAAATCCTATCTTTCTTGAAGCTTCTTGTTGCATTGTGCTTGTTGTAAATGGTGGTGCAGGAGTTCTTTTTCTTTCTCCTTTTTTTATTTTATCTACAATATATTTTGCTTTGTTTAATTCTTTTAAAATTAAGTCAACTTCTTCTTTTGAATGTATCTCTTGTTTTTTGCCATTTTTTCCATAGAATTTTGCTTCAAAAGATTGATTTGATTTTTCTTCTATAAGTTCAGCATATATATTCCAGTATTCTTCAGGTATAAATTTTTCGATTTCTTCTTCTCTGTCTACAATAAGCTTAACTGCAACTGATTGTACTCTTCCTGCAGATAGTCCTCTTTTTACCTTTTTCCATAAAACAGGACTCATTTTATATCCAACAATTCTGTCTAAAACTCTTCTTGCTTGTTGAGCATCTACTAAATTAATGTCTATATCTCTAGGTTCTTTTACCGCTTTTTGTACAGCTGTTTTTGTTATTTCATTAAATGTGACTCTCGTAATTTTACCTTTATTATCTTCCAAAATATGAGCTAAATGCCAAGCAATTGCTTCACCTTCACGGTCAGGGTCAGTTGCTAAATATATTTTTTTTGCTGAATTCGCGTCTTTTTTTAATTCTTTTATTAAGTTTCCTTTCCCTCTAATGTTTATATATTCTGGTTCAAAATCGTTTTCAATGTTTATTCCCATTTTTGACTTTGGTAAATCACGTATATGTCCCATTGATGCAACTACTTTTGTACTTCCACCTAGAAATTTTTTAATGGTGTTAGCTTTTGCGGGTGATTCCACTATAATTAATCTATCTGCCATCTCCTAAGCTCCTCCTATATTTATTATAATTATATTTCTTGTTTTAGTAAATCATCTGCTATATCTTGTGCTGTTATTGGTGTAACTACATTCTTTTTAAACAACTTTAAAATTTTGTCTATTTGTGTTTCATCATAACTTAGATGCTTCATTTCTTTTTCCTCTTTGATTACTTCGTTTTTTATGTATTCTTTTTTTACTACATCTATTCCATATATATTTTTATCTTGACTTATTATTTTGTAGTATTCTAGTTTTATAGGATGCCAAATATCAGCTTTTTGTAAGTCTTCTTTCTCAATAAAAATGTCTCCATAAAAAACTCTCAAAATTTCTCCCTCCTTTTTCTTTCGCAAAACCGTCCTATACTATATAACAAACTGGAAGAAATTACAAGTATTTTTTTTATTTTTTTCAATTTAAAAATTTATTGTATACTATCACGTATTTTTATAGCTTTTTTGCGTATTCTTTGAATTGCTGTATCAACTGATTTAACTTTTGTATCTAGTGTTTGTGCAATTGCTGCATACGATTTTCCTTGCTTATATTGTTCTAATACTTTTTTTTCAAATTCACTTAGGCTTTCATCAATTTTTGTTTCTATAAATTTATAGTATTCTTTTCTTTCTATTATGTCTGATGGATCATCTACTACATTTGTTTCAAGTACTTCCATAACAGTTGTATCATCATTTTCATCATATGCTGAAGCATTTAATGAAAGAGATGAATTAAGTGGTATATGTTTTTGTCTGTTAGAATTTTTCACTGCTGTAATTAGTTGTCTTTCTATGCACAAGTTTGCAAATGTTTTAAAAGAATTTTGTTTTGTTATATCAAATGATTTAACTGCTTTATATAGTCCAATCATTCCTTCTTGGACCATATCATCTTTTTCACTGCCTGTCATAAAAAATTTGTTAGCTTTCATATTTACAACATTAGTGTATCTATCTATTAAACATTCTAATGCATGTTTGTCATCATTTACTTTTTCTAATAATTGCTCATCTGTTAAATTTTCATATTTGTCACTTAAAGAAAATACCGTGTAGCTTGCCATTTGTGCTTCTCCTTTTATGGTAATTATATTTGTATTATAGTGTTTAAATCCACGTATGTCAATAGATTAAAGCTTTTTATTTTATTTTTATATCAAAATCTAGAATATTTTTAGCGATATTTTTGAAATATGGCTCAGGTTTTGTCAAATAAGCTATTTCTTTGTCTTTTCTTGATGTATTTTGTGCATTTTTTTCATTTAAATAAAATTTTAAATAATTTGCTACAGTTATTCCTGTATTTATAAGTTCTACATCATATTCCAATTCTTCTTTAATTAGTTTTTCGTAAATTGGATAGTGTGTACATCCTAAAATTATTTTGTCTATTTTATTTTGCTTAAATGGTTTCATATATTCTTTTATAGCTCTTTTTCCCTCTTCTCCCATTGCTCTTCCTTCTTCTGCTATTGTTGCAAGCATTGGACAAGCTTTGTTTATTACTTGAATATCATTAATGTTGTTTTTTAAGGCACTTTCCCAAGCTTTGCTTTTTATTGTTCCTTCTGTTGCTATTACACCTATTTTTTTATATTTTTTTTCTTTTATGTATTTTACTGTTGGTTCAATTATTCCTATAATAGGTATATCAAATTCTTTCTTTAAAGTATCTATGGCTTGACTTGTTGCTGTTCCACAGGCTATAACTATCATTTTGACATTTTCTTTAATTAATCTTTTGACATTATTTCTAGAAAAGTTTATAATTTCGTCTTTACTTTTATCTCCATATGGAAAGTTTGCTGTATCTCCTAAATATACTATATTTTCGTTGGGCAATTGTTTTTTTATTTCTGCTAATATTGTTAATCCCCCTACTCCTGAATCAAAAATGCCTATTGGTCTTTTATCCATTGTTATCATCCTTTCACTTGTTATAGATTATACACCAACCTTATTTATTATTACAAGTCTTTGTGAGAAAGCTGTCAATGTGGATGGGCTTAATTGACACACTGATACCTTACTGTCTTTCGGGACTGGACAAAAAGCATCATCCTATCCATTGGTTATATTTATTAAACATTACGACCTTGTTGTCGCTTTCCTTCGCTAAAGGTTTCAATGACGGGAAAGCTCCAGTCGACTACGCTTCGCTCCGCCTACGCGGTCTGCATTTTTTAATAAATATAACCAATGGATAGGATGATGTTTTTTGCCCAGTCCCGAAAGACAGCAAGGTATCAGTGTGTCAATTAAGTCCGTCCACATTGACAGCTTTCACACAAAGACTATATATTTTATCTCTTAATACTTGACTTCTAAAAACATAAATGATAAGTTAACATTAATAATAAAATAGAAAAAAGTTTATTACAGATTTCAACTTTTTTTAGGAGGAAAATAATAATGGAAGAAAAGAATTTATTGCCAGTAGGCACAGTAGTAATGCTAGAAGGAGGAAGTAAAAGAGTAATGATAATAGGCTTTTGTTCAGTAGAAAAAAACAGCAAAGATATATATGACTATAGTGGATGCCTATATCCAGAAGGACTATTATCATCAGACGAAATATGTTTATTTAATCATAGTCAAATAGAAAAAATATATCATACAGGACTTATTGATGAAGAGGAAACAACATTTAAAGAAGATTTATACAAAGCAATAAAAGAAATAAAAGAAAAAGTTGAAAATACAGAGGAATGATAAAATGGAAATCAATGTAGAAATGCTACAAAGCAATGTTATCCCACAAATAACACAAGCTAAATCTATATTAGGTGAGTGTAAAGTATTAATAAGCTCAATAAGTATACCAAATGATTTTCCTGAAGGAAGTAAAATAAAAGCAGCAAAAGGAAAAATAAGCACTATAGAGC
The DNA here is from genome assembly GCA_017511265.1 of Clostridia bacterium. Taxonomy (GTDB): domain Bacteria; phylum Bacillota; class Clostridia; order TANB77; family CAG-508; genus CAG-269. The sequence goes on from JAFWKV010000028.1 coordinate 15,483, forward strand.
AGTTATTAACAGCAGCAGGAACAAGTGTAAATCAAAGCATAAATAAATTCACAGCAACACAAACTAAAAATAATGCATTAATAGATGCATTGTTTAGTAAAATGTTAGGAGGTTCTCCAGTAACTAAGTCAAAGACCAAAAAAGGAAAAAGTGATAACACATTTACAGATGGAACACGAAAATATGAAGTTGATCCTTTAACTCGGAAGAGTAAGAATTATATCAGGTCCAAATGAATTAGAAAGAACAGGCGCATCTATAGCAAATGGTGTAATATCTGCAACAAAAGGAATCTTTTCTTTTGGAGAAAATGTTCTAGATGCAACTTATTCTGGATTAACATTGCTAGCTAGCAAAATAAAAGTTAATGATAAAGAAGCTAGAAAATATATGATAGAAAATACAATGTCATTTGTAGCTACAGAACATGTAGATAATGCTTATAAGGATTTTTATAAAAATAATGATATAGGTAAATATTTAGATAAAAAGGCATATAATCCTTTTAAATCAAATGGAGAAGGAAGTAAATTAATAGAAGGATTGGCATATGAGGGAGCTATGACAACAGTAGCACTTATTAAGAAGAGTTTTTAATGGATTAGAACTAAAAGAAAAATACTATGAAGAAGAATTAAATAGAGAAATTCAGGTATATAGCAAATTATTAAAAGAAATGGGAAGTTGGGATAAACTTTCTACTTATTTAAAAGATGCCACTTATGAAGAATTAATTATTCTATCAAATAAAGGGACTGAATTTGGAATAAAAAAATATAATACTGGAGAAACATTGAATGAAAAAGAAGCAGAAAACTGCAAACAAAAAATGAATAAATTACTAGAACAAGTTAGAGAATTCAATATAATAAAGGCACAATTGTCTTATGGTGATGGTATTTTAGATTATGACTATGCATGTGGAAAATCAGACATATATAGTTTAAGATTAGGTCATTGTGTTCCACAAATTGATGATAAAGACGAAGAGGAAAGATAGTCAAACTAAAAATTATAATTACTTGATACCCGTATAAAAGATGGAGTAATATAACCCCATCTTTTTATTATTTAATTTCTTTCCACATTTTATATTTTTGGTATGATACTACACCTGCTGTTGCTAATCCTACAATTGCTAGGATTATTGTTAAATTTACTCCTGTTTTTGGTAAAATTGTTGGTGCTACTGTTGGATCTCCATCTGGATCAACTTTTGGTGTTGTGCTACTGCTACTTCCACTTTCAAACTCTGACCAATTAAAATTATTTGTTCCATATAAAAATAAAAACCATGGTTGATCTTCAAGTGTTTTAAATACACTTGCTTGAGTTATAGTTACACCTTCTACAGGATAATATTTTCCATTTTCATCATCTAAAGTTGCATAAACAAAATAATAAGCTTTATCCTCTAAACTAGTTATAGGAATGTTTATAGGTGTTCCATCAAAATTGGCAGTAGTATTATATCCCATATAGAAACTTCCTGTTTTATATTTGCTTGATACCAATTGATTGTCATAGACTGTTTGCGCTGTTTTTGAATATTGAAGTAAATCTGTAAATCCATCATTTGCATTATTTTTAATTTTATTTAAAATGGTTGCATCTGTAATCTTCCCTATTTTCAGTTTTATATTTCTTGTATGTTCTCCCCACGCAATATTGTTAAAAATAATTTGATTAGCATTATATGAAATATAAGAAGCAAAGAACAAATTATTGTCTTTAGCATATCCTGTTCTTTCTATTTTTTTCCCCTCAAGTACAAAATTATAGTTTGTTTTGCTATTATTATATTGTTCTTCTACAATCCATAGATAAACATCTTGATTTAGTTCAAGGTATTCTGCAGCATTAATAGATATACTTTTAGAAGTTTTACTACCTATTACCTTATTATTTTTGTAATTATTTATATTAGATTCGTCAAACTCAGGTTTAGTGTTATTAGGCGTTATAAACCAGTAATAAGTTGGAAGTGCTTGACTAACTTCGATTTCTGAAATATCTATAAAACTGTGTCCTGCACTGCTATATTTAATTTCATATTTTGCATTTGAAAAGTCTGTCCATGTTATCGTGTCCGTAGTTGTTTCGTCATCTGCATTTGAGACTGTACAAACAGCAAATATGCCAAAAATAATAGTCATAAGCAATACTATTGTAAAAAATCTTTTCATTTGAAAATTCTCCCCTCTTTTGTTTATGTATTTATTTTAGCCATAATATCTTTTTTTGTCAACATATTTTCTCACTTTTTTACAAATTTCAACATATTATATAATGAAGTCTAAATTAGAAAGGATGATTCAAATGGATTTCGAAAACAAGCCTAATCCACAAATCATAGATATAGATGGTTTTATAGAACATGGAAAAGAATTTGATTTAGAAATAAAATTACCAGAAGATGACAGAAATGTAATATTTGGAGTAGTAAAAAACTGTTACAATGAGCCAATTGAAGATGCAGTCGTAAAATTAATAGAAGTTGTACACGATTGTGGAAAAGTAGAAAGACGTCCTGTTACTCACACATTTACTGATAAAGAAGGAGAATTTGTATTTGGTCCGCTTTGTCCAGATAGAAAATATGCTTTAGAAATTTTTGTTAATGATGTAAAACATGTTAAAATTTGTGCAAAAGGGAAAATGCCAAACAATAAATGCTTAAAAGGTGTAAAGCTTGATAAATGTGATAAAAAAATGGAAGTCAAAGAATACAAAGAAGAAAATGAATTATTATGCAATTTGCCAAAACTATAAAAAGATGGGAATTACATTATTCCCATCTTTTTAGCTATTTGCTTGCCCTTTTTCATTAGTTTCTTTTTATTCATCATTCCAGTTCCTTCTGTATACATCATAATTGCTCCTGCAGAAATTAGAGTTCCCATCATCATACCTTTTACAAATTTCATTATTTGAATCCTCCTAAATCTATTTATATCAATTTTATTATGTCTCTTTTTTGGTCTTAATATACTCTTTTATAATTATATATATTTCATGGCCTGCTACAATTAGTAAAAAAATGCCAAAAATTGTTTTTAAATTATCTACTTTAATTAAAGTAGCAACATTAGCTCCAACTATTGCACCAATAATTCCGAATATAGAAATAATACTAAACAATTTTAAATCTACATTTTTATTTTTAATATTAACCCAAATAGCAACTATAGAAGTTGGGACAAAGAAAATTAAGTTTGTAGCTTGTGCCACAAACTGATTTATTCCCATAACAAATGTAAGAAGAAAAATTAGTATAGTTCCTCCACCCATTCCCATTCCACTAAAAAAGCCAGAAATACTACTTATTAATACATAAATCAATTATATCCCTTCTTAAAATATAAACTTTATAGATGCATATATTAAAAAACAAGTAAATATAATTTTGAGTATTTGGTCTGGAATTTTTTTTAATAAATAGGCTCCAATAAGTCCTCCTATAGTTCCCCCAATAGCGCAAAATATAGAAATTTTCCAATCTATATAATTGTTTTTATAATAGAAAAAGCTGCTTGTAACTACCATTGGTAAAATGCAACAAATTGATGTTGCTCTTGATTCTAATGGATTTTTTTTAAGCACATACATAAATGCTGGAACTAATATCATTCCTCCTCCTGTTGAAAAAAAGCCACATACTATTCCTGCTAATAGTCCTATAATCATTTTTTTTAGCATCTATTTACCTACTCTTTATTTTTTAGTAGTTTTTCCAATTTAAGCATTTGATATACAATACTTTTTCTTAATTTTTCGTCTTCTATATTATCTGTTAAATCAAAAAATTTCTGCAATTCAATTAAATATTTTTTTTCATTATTTTTTACATCCATAATTATATTATCCATCTTTCTGTTATTTTTATACTTTTTGTTTATATATACTTATAAGTTAATTTAAATTATACAAAAAAACCAGCTATAAAGCTAGTCTTTTTACTCAACCGTATCATCTTTTATATAATACTTAGTTCCGACCATCTCATCAGGCAAATATTGCTGTTCCACATAATGTCCTGGAAAATCATGCGGATACAAATATCCTTCATGATATCCGAGCTGTTTCATCTGTTCTATTGGAGCATTTCTAATATGCATAGGAATTTCGCCAGTGTTTTTAGTCTTTACATCATTTAGAGCTTTATCAATAGCTAAATATGAACAATTTGATTTTTTAGAATTTGCTACATAAAGTGCCGCTTCTGAAAGGATTATTCTCGCCTCTGGCATACCTATCATGTGTACTGCCTGCATAGCAGAATTTGCTACAACCAATGCATTTGGATTAGCCATCCCCACATCTTCACTTGCACAAATAACAATTCTTCTTGCTAAAAACATAGGATCTTCTCCTCCATTTAATGCTCTTGCTAAATAAAAAACTGTAGCATTTGGGTCTGATCCACGCATAGATTTAATAAAGGCACTTATATTATCATAATGGCTTTCTCCATTTTTGTCAAATATGGCTTTTTTATTTTGTACACTGTTTTTTAAAATTTCATCTGTTATGCAAATTGCTCCATCTTTATCCATTTGTGTTGTTAAAACGGCAACTTCTAATCCATTTAATGCTGTTCTTACATCCCCATCAGCAATAATTGCAAGCTTTTTTAAAGAACTGTCTTCAATTTTTATATTATATTCACCCAGTCCATCTTTTCTTTCTATTGCATTTTTTAAAATTTGATATATATTTTCATTTGTTAAAGGCTCTAGTTTTATAACCATAGATCTTGAAATTAAAGCTTTATTCACCTCAAAATATGGATTTTCTGTTGTTGCGCCAATTAGTATTATTGTACCGTTTTCTACATAAGGAAGTAATGCATCTTGTTGTAATTTATTGAATCTATGTATTTCATCTATAAATAATATACTTCTTCCTACAGGATTTAGCATAAAATTTTGAGTTTCTTCAACTACTCTTTTTATATCTGCTACACCTGCTGTTACAGCATTAATTTTATAGAACTTATATTGCGTTGTTTCACTTATAACCCTTGCAAGAGATGTTTTACCACATCCTGGAGGGCCAAATAAAATTATGCTTGAAAGTCTGTCAGCTTTTATTGTTCTATATAAAATTTTATCTTTTCCTAAAACATGTTCCTGCCCGACATATTCTTCAAGAGTTTTTGGTCTTACTCTAAAAGCCAGTGGTTCTGTACTCATTTTTTTCTCCTTATCTGCTGAATTAATTTCTACTTAACATTGCTAATCCTTTTTTGATTAGTTCTTCTACATTGTTGTCAGCTTTTTCTATTTTTTCAAATGCTTTTTCTATTTCTTTATTAGTATAGCCTAAAACTTGTAATGCTGACATTGCTTCTTTTACCTCATCATTATTATTTGAAGCTTTATTATTTACTTTTGTATCAGCTTCTACACTAATTGCTTCTTTCTTTAATTTATCTTTTAATTCTAGCACTATTCTTTGTGCGGATTTTTTCCCAATTCCAGGTATTTTGACAAGTTCAGATATATCTTCTGATATAACAGCAAATGCAAAATTTGATGGTTCAATTGTAGATATTATTACTACTGCTGTTTTTGCTCCAACTCCACTTACAGATAGTAGTAATTCGAACATTCTAAGTTCCTCTTGAGTGTTGAATCCAAAAATGCTTATATCGTCTTCTCTTACTTTATAATAAGTGTGTACTTTTACTGTTTTTCCTATCTCTCCTAATCTTTCTATAGCCGTTTCCGGCATAAATACTTTATAACCAAGTCCTCCTGCCTCTATTACTACATATTCAGTTGTTATTGCAGTAAGCTCTCCTTTTATATATGCTAACATCTTTTTCTCCTTTGCAAAATTTTATATCTGAATTATACTCAAAAATTAAATGTTTGTCAATATTTTCGCAAACATTTTTTTGTGTTATGCTAATTTTAACAATTGATATAAATCTTATATACAAATTTCAAAAAAAGATGTATAATAAAAAAAACGTTAAAAGGTGGTTTATATGAAATTAAAAAATATTATAAAAAATGTTAAAACTGTTAAAACTTATGGAAGTTTAGATATAGAAATTACTAACTTAACTTCAGATTCGAGAAACATAAAGCCTAGTGGTTTATTTTTTGCAATAAAAGGTTACGCTTTAGATGGTACAAAATTCATAAAAAGTGCTATTGAAAATGGTGCTATTTCCGTTGTCATAGATACAACTACAGATATACAAAGTTTAGAAATTCCATCTGGCATAACAATTGTTGTTGTTGAAGACATTAGATATTCTTTAGGAATATTTAGTTGTAACTTTTATGATAATCCATCTCAAAAATTAAAAGTTATTGGTGTTACTGGTACAAAAGGTAAAACGACCTCAACATATATGATAAAATCCATTTTAGAAAAATCTGGTCATAAAGTGGGTTTAATTGGCAGTATTGCAATATATATTGGAGACCAAAAAATAGAGGATTGTGATAGAACATCTTCTGAAAGTTTTAAGTTGTTTCAAACTCTTGATTTGATGGTAAAAGAAAATGTTGAAATTGCAATAGTTGAAGTATCCTCACAAGCAATGAAATTAAATAGAGTTACAGGTTGTAAGTTCGATGCTGTTCTATTTACGAATCTGTCAGAAGACCATATTAGTCCAAAAGAACATGCAAATATGGAAGAATATTTTCAAGCGAAGTTGTCTTTATCTAAACTTGCCCCTGTTGTTGTTACAAATATAGATAATGAGTACACAAAAAAATTACCTGAACTTTTACCTGAAAAAAGAGTTATAACTTTTTCTCTTGAAAATGAACAATCTGATATATATGCAAATAATTTAAAGCCTGCAAATTCTTATATTGATTTTTCATTAATTATGAATGGACAAAGTTCAGATATACATTTATCTATTCCTGGTGAATATATGGTTTATAATGCATTAGGTGCTATTGGTATTTCCCAATTATTTGGTGCTAAATTTGAAGATTTTCAAAGTGGTCTTTCAAATTTTAAGGTGTTTGGCAGAAGTGAGGTTGTTCCAAATAAATTAGGTTTAACAATTATAATTGATTATGCACACACACCTGCTAGTTTGGAATCAATTTTGAAAACTGTAAAGCCTTATACAAAAGGTAAAGTTATTTGTACATGGGGTGTTGGTGGAGATAGAGATAAAGCTAAAAGGCCAATTATGGGTGAAATTTCTGGTACTTTAGCCGATTATACTATTTTAACTTGTGATCAACCTCGTACTGAAAATCCAGAAGATATTATGGCAGATATTGAAGTTGGTATAAAAAAGGTTGGTGGAAATTATACTAAAATTGTTAATAGAACAGATGCAATAAGACATGCCATAACTATGGCAACTAAGGATGATATTATTGTGCTTCCTGGACTTGGTAGTGATTTGTATATTGAATATATGGGGGTTAAATATCCTTATAATGAAAGAACAGTAATTGCTGAAATAATTGATGAAATTGTGGGTGAAAGCCAATAGGGACGGAGAATTTTGGCAGAAAATCTGCCAAATTCTCCGTCCCTATTGGCTTTCACCCACAATTCCGTCAAATACTTTTGTGGCAATTCCCGTTAGATAAATTTGATTGTCTTGTAAACTCCAATTAACAAATAAATCTCCACCTTTTAAGTTGACAACAGCATATCTTCTAGTAAAACCTTTGTATGCGCAAGCTACAAGCGCTGCGCATGCACCTGTACCACATGCATATGTTTCGCCTGTGCCTCTTTCCCAAACCTTCATCTTAATATGTCCTTTATCAATCACTTGAACAAATTCAACATTTGTTTTTTCTGGAAAAATTTTATTATTTTCAATTAGTTCTCCATATTTTTTTACATTAAAATTCTCCAGATTCTTCAAAAAAACCACAGCGTGTGGATTACCTATTGACACAGGTATAATTTCAAAATTAACATCAGTAGCGTTTATAATAATTTTGTCATTATAGTCTTCGTCAATAAATTTTAATTTTCTTAATTCCAATAGATCTAATACTGGTTTCCCCATGCATACAGTAATTTCAGCTACTTTATTATTTTCTACTTTTAAATAAGCCTGTTTTACTCCTGCTTGTGTTTCAATATCTATATTTTTTTTATTGATTAGACCTGCCTCATACACATATTTTGCAAAACATCTGATCCCATTGCCACACATCTGAGCTGTACTTCCATCTTTGTTAAATATTTTCATCTTAAAATCTGCAATTTTGCTTTTTTCTATTAATATAACTCCATCAGCGCCTACCCCAAAATGTCTATTACATAAGTATCTCGTAAAACTTGGTAATTTTCCCTCTGCTATTATATTCTCATTTTTTAAAGTATTTATGTATATATAGTCATTACCTAAACCGTGCATTTTTGTAAACTTTATCATACTATCCCCACCTAATAATAAAATTATTATAATATATTCTGTAGACCAAATTTAAGTTACACTTAAAAAAACAAACAAAGAAAATCCTATATAAATATATTGATAGAACAAGGCCTGTAGGTAGACCCCAGCTATGTTTTGTTCAAAATATATTTATATAGGATTTCCTTTGCTATATTTTAAATTTTGTAGTAAAATATTTATAAGGATTGGTATGTAATTATGAAATTTATAAAAAAAATAATAATATTTGTAATAATTGTTGTAATTCTAGCAATAGCTTATTTTGTTAAAATAGGCTATGATTACTATAAAGAAGTATTAAATGAAAAAAGTTTTGATGATAGAATTGCAGAAATAAGAAATTCAGAAAAATTTGTAAAATATGGAGATTTAGCTGACAACTATATTAATGCTGTTGTTGCAGTCGAAGATCATAGATTTTTCAAGCATGGTGCAATTGATCCTATTTCAATTGCACGAGCTATTCACATTAATTTTTCAAATAAAGAGTTAATTGAAGGCGGAAGTACAATAACACAGCAAGTTGCAAAAAATGTATTTTTTACCCAAGAAGAAACTTTAAAAAGAAAATCAGCTGAATTACTTGCTTCAATCGAATTAGAGCAAAAATGCTCAAAAGAAGAAATATTTGAATTATATGTTAATACATCATATTTTGGAAGTGGTTATTATGGGATTAAATCTGCAAGTAATGGCTATTATAAAAAAGAGCCAAAAGATTTAAATTTGGATGAATCATCTATGCTTGCTGGAGTTCCTAATGCTCCTTCTGTTTATGCACCAACAAAAAATCCAGACCTTGCTCGAGAGCGTCAAAAGCACGTACTTCGTAAAATGGTGGAATATGGCTATATTACTCAAGAAGAATCAAATTCCTGCCAATAGGGACGGAGAATTTTGGCAGATTTTCTGCCATTTGGGACAGAGAAAAATAGCATTTATTTTTAACTATATCTCGTTATATTATTTGTTGTATAATTCTCTAGCCTTTTCTCTTCCTATTTTCAGTATTTTGGAAATTTTTCTAAAAGATAAATCATATTTATCTTTTAAAAATTTTACCATTACTGGTAATTTATCATACGTTCCATCATTTCGATTTAATATTTTTTCTAATTCATATAGATATTCTTTTTCCTTGGTTTCCTCAGTATCAATAAAAGTATATTTATCATCAATCATTTCTAATGGAATTTTTTTATAATTTGAATAAGGATAGTCTTCTGGCCTTTTGCACATTCTTGCTTTTACTGGATTATCATATATATATTTGATGCAATTGTAAAATTGCTTCTCATCATATATTCCTTGTGACTTAAATCTATCACGGAATACATATCCTACTCGACTATGAATTTTATTATAATATACCGCATATTTGCTATTTAATCTTTGCATATATTTACTCAATTCAGTTATTTGATCTGTTTTAATAAGCATATGTGCATGATTATTCATTATACAATATGCAATGATTTTAACATTATGTTCTTTTAACAGTTCATACATAATCTTTATATAAAATTTTATTTCTGCTGGTTCATTAAAAATGTATTTTTTGTCTATTCCTTGTGTCATCACATGAAAATATGTTGTATTGATAGACTCTCGCGAGAATCTTGGCATAGATTGCCTCCTTTGAAAAAAAATTGTTTTGATTGAAATCTAAATATATTATACCACTCTTTTTATGTTAAGTGTGTCGAAGTTTGTCATATACATAAAATTTTTTTATTTTTTATAAAAAAAGGAGTAGAGTTATTCTTTCTACCCCTTTTATCTCATAACATCTCTATTATTGATGAGATTATAATTTATAAACTTAAAAATTTTTCTGCCATTTTCCTCCGTCCCTTTTGGCAGGAAATCTGCCAAAATTCTCCGTCCCTATTGGCCGTCCCCGTTGACAACTTCTTCCTCTTCTGTTGTCTCTTCTTCAATCACAGAAATTTTTGTATCTTGATATTTTTTCATTCCAGTTCCCGCTGGAATAAGTTTACCGATGATTACGTTCTCTTTTAGTCCAACTAAATTGTCTTCTTTACCCTTTATTGCTGCTTCTGTAAGTACTCTTGTTGTTTCTTGGAATGATGCTGCTGATAAAAAGCTGTCTGTTGCAAGTGATGCTTTAGTGATTCCAAGTAGGATTCTCTTGCCTTTTGCTGGACGTTTTCCTGCCTCTTTTGCTTCATTGTTTTTGTCTTCGAATTCATACATATCAACAAGTGAGCCTGGGAACATGTCTGTATCTCCATTGTCTTCCACTCTAACTTTTTTAAGCATTTGTCTACCTATTACTTCAATATGTTTGTCATTGATATCTACACCTTGGTTTCTATATACTTTTTGTACTTCTGAGATTAGGTAATTGTGTACACCTTCTGGTCCTTTTATTGCTAGAATTTCATTTGGGTTAATTGAACCTTCTATTAGTGGTTGTGCGGCTTCTACCATATCACCATCTTTTACTTTTAATTTAGATCCAAATGGTATTGTATATGTTTTTGAATTGTCTTTTGATGTAACTATTACTTCTTTTTTCTTCTTAGTTTCTTTTATTTTTACTTTTCCGTCTATTTCTGAAATTATTGCTAACCCTTTTGGTTTTCTTGCTTCAAATAGTTCTTCAACTCTAGGAAGACCTTGTGTAATATCAGCTACACCTGCAACACCACCAGAGTGGATTGTTCTCATTGTAAGTTGTGTACCTGGTTCACCAATTGATTGTGCTGCTATAATTCCAACTGCTTCACCAATTGAAACTTTGTTTCTTCTTGCTAATCCCATACCATAGCATTTCTGACAAACTCCGTGTTTTGCTCTACATCCAAGCACTGAGCGTACTTTTACTTTATCTATTCCTGCTGCAACAATTTTTTCAGCTAAATCTTCATTTATTAATGTGTCAGTGTCAACTATAACTTCTTTTGTTTCTGGATTAATTATATCTTCTACTAGATATCTTCCTACTAATCTTTCTTGTAATTTTTCTATTATTTGATTTCCATCTTTAATGTCAGTAAGTTCCATACCTTCATGACTACCACAATCTTCTTCTCTTACTATTATGTCTTGTGAAACATCAACTAATCTACGTGTTAAATATCCTGAGTCTGCTGTTCTTAAAGCTGTATCTGAAAGACCTTTACGAGCACCATGTGAAGATATGAAGTATTCAAGTGCATCTAATCCTTCACGGAAGCAAGATTTAATAGGAATTTCAACTGCTTTACCTGTAGTACTTGCCATAAGTCCACGCATACCTGCAATTTGTCTTAATTGGTTCATATTACCACGGGCTCCAGATTTAACCATCATAAATATTGGGTTTAAGTCATCAAAGTTTTCTTCCATTGCTTTACTTACATCATTTGTTGCTTTTTCCCAAACTTTAATTACTGAATTATATCTTTCGTCATCTGTCATTAGTCCACGTTTATATTGTTTTCTGATTACAGCTATTTTGTCATCAGCAACTTTTAATAGTTCTTTCTTTGCTTCAGGTACCTCAACATCTGCAACAGAGAATGTAATTCCAGCTAATGTTGAATATTTAAATCCGGTTGCTTTAATGTAATCTAAAACTTCTGCTGCCTCACTTAATCCATGTACCCTAATACATCTTTCAACTATGTTTCCCAAATTCTTTTTCATAACAGGGAAGTTTATTTCTAAATCAAACATTCCTTCTTCTGTTGTTCTATCTACATATCCTAAGTCTTGTGGAATGCCTTCATTATATATAATTCTTCCTACACTTGTTTCTACTTTTTTATGTTTTAATACTCCATCAATTTCTTTTTCGATTCTTACAAAGATTTTTGCGTGAATTTCAACCTCTTTGTTTTGGAATGCTATAATAGCTTCATCTTTTGAGCTGAAATACTTACCTTCGCCTTTTTCGCCTTCAATTATCATTGTTAAATAGTAGCTTCCTAAAACCATGTCTAGAGTAGGTACTGTAACTGGTTTACCATCTTGCGGTTTAAGCAAGTTATTTGTTGCAAGCATTAAAAATCTTGCTTCTGCTTGTGCTTCTGGTGATAATGGTACGTGTACGGCCATTTGGTCACCGTCGAAGTCTGCATTAAATGCTGTACATACTAGTGGGTGAAGTTTTATTGCTCTACCTTCAACAAGAACAGGCTCAAATGCTTGAATACCAAGTCTATGAAGTGTTGGAGCACGGTTCAACATTACAGGGTGGTCTTTAATTACTTCTTCTAAGATTCCCCACACTTCAGGTCTTAGTCTTTCAACCATTCTTTTTGCATTTTTTATATTGTGTGCTAATTTTCTTCCGACTAATTCTCTCATAACAAATGGCTTAAATAATTCAACAGCCATTTCTTTTGGTAAACCACATTGATAAATTTTAAGTTCTGGTCCGTACTACTATAACAGAACGTCCAGAGTAGTCAACACGCTTTCCAAGTAGGTTTTGACGGAATCTGCCTTGTTTACCTTTAAGCATATCTGATAAAGATTTTAATGCTCTATTTCCAGCTCCTGTAACAGGTCTACCACGTCTACCGTTATCAATAAGTGCATCAACAGATTCTTGTAACATTCTTTTTTCATTTCTTACAATAATCTCTGGTGCTCCTAGCTCTAATAATCTTTTTAATCTGTTATTTCTGTTTATAACTCTTCTATATAAATCATTTAAATCTGATGTTGCAAATCTACCACCATCTAATTGAACCATAGGTCTTAAATCTGGTGGAATTACAGGTATTACATTCATAATCATCCATTCAGGTCTATTGCCTGATAATCTAAATGATTCAACTGTATCTAATCTTTTAACTAGTTTTGATTTTTTTTGTTCACTTGATTTTTCAATTTCTTTTTTTATGCTTTTTGAAAGTTTGTCTAAATCAATTTTTTCTAGTAATTCTCTTAATGCCTCTGCCCCCATTTTTGCTGTAAATGATTTTTTACCATATTTTTCTTCAGCCTCATGATATTCTCTTTCATTTAAAACTTGACATACTTCTAAACCAGATGTTCCTTTATCTACAACAACATATGATGCAAAATATATTATTCTCTCTAAGTTTCTTGGAGAAATATCTAGCATTAAAGCTATTCTACTTGGAATTCCTTTGAAATACCAAATGTGAGCAATTGGGGCAGCAAGCTCAATATGCCCCATTCTTTCACGTCTTACTTTAGATTTTGTAACCTCAACTCCACATCTGTCACAAACGATGCCTTTATATCTAACCCTTTTATATTTTCCACAATGACATTCCCAGTCTTTAGTAGGTCCAAATATTCTTTCACAGAATAATCCATCTTTTTCTGGCTTAAGAGTTCTGTAGTTTATGGTTTCTGGCTTTTTTACTTCACCTTTTGACCATTCTCTTATTTGTTCATCTGAAGCAATACCAGTTTTCAATTTTTCAAATATTTCTAATTCATCCATTCTAATAGATGGCCCCCTTACTTATTATAATATTAGTCTAAATCCTCATCTTCTTCTATATTTTCACTTGCTAAGTCATTATCATATACATCATTTTCGTCATCGTCCATAATGTAGTCTTCATCTGTCTCTTCTTCAATGTAACTATCTTGTAACTCTTCTTCAACAGCCACCTCATCTTCAGATAACAATTTTTTATCATTTTCAGGATTATATTCTATTCCTTCATCTACTTCTTCTTTTATTTCAAGTTCTTGATTTTCTGCTGTTAATAATTTAACATCTAATCCTAAAGATTGAAGTTCTTTTACAAGAACCTTAAAGCTTTCTGGAACTCCAGGTTCTGGCACATTTTCGCCTCTTACAATTGCTTCATAAGTTTTTACACGTCCAACTACATCATCAGATTTAACTGTAAGTATTTCCTGCAATGTATATGCAGCACCATAGGCCTCTAATGCCCACACTTCCATTTCTCCAAAACGTTGTCCACCAAATTGTGCTTTACCTCCAAGAGGTTGTTGTGTAACTAATGAGTATGGTCCAGTTGAACGAGCATGTATTTTATCATCAACTAAGTGGTGTAATTTAAGCATATACATTACTCCAACTGTAATTGGTTTATCAAATGGTTCTCCTGTTCTACCATCATACAAAACTGTTTTACCTGATTTATCCAATCCAGCTTTTTCAAGAAGTTCTTCAATTTCTTCTTCTGTTGCGCCATCAAATACTGGTGTTGAAGCCTTCCATCCAAGTAGTCTTGCAGCAGCACCTAAGTGTACTTCTAGCACTTGACCTAAGTTCATACGTGAAGGAACTCCAAGAGGATTTAATAATATATCTACTGGTGTACCATCTGGCATAAATGGCATATCTTCTGCAGGTAATACTCTTGATATAACACCTTTGTTACCGTGTCTACCTGCCATTTTGTCTCCAACTGATACTTTTCTTTTTGTAGCTATATAACATCTTATTACTTGATTTACTCCAGGTCCTAATTCGTCTGAATTGTCTCTATCAAATATTTTTACATCAACTATTGTTCCTGCTTCTCCATGTGGTACTCTAAGTGATGTATCTCTAACTTCTCTAGCTTTTTCTCCAAATATAGCTCGAAGCAATCTTTCTTCAGCAGTAAGTTCTGTTTCACCTTTTGGTGTAACTTTACCTACTAAAATATCTCCAGGTCTAACTTCTGCACCAATTCTGATAATTCCGTTTTCATCTAGGTCTTTTAGTTGATCATCTCCAATATTTGGTATATCACGAGTAATTTCTTCTGCACCTAATTTTGTGTCACGACATTCGCAGTCATATTCTTCGATATGAATTGATGTAAATACATCTTCTTTTACTAATCTTTCAGAAATTAGTATAGCATCTTCGTAGTTGTAACCTTCCCATGTTGAGAATGCAATAAGAACATTTTTACCAAGAGCCATTTCTCCATTTGATGTTGATGGTCCATCAGCTATAACTTCGCCTTTTTTAACCTTCTCACCTTTTTTTACTATAGGTCTTTGATTAATACATGTTCCACCATTTGTTCTTTTGAACTTACGTAATTTATGTGTTTTGGTACCTAATTTTTTATATTTTACAGTAATTGCATCTGCTGTAACTTTTTCTATTACTCCATCATCATCTGCTAATATTAATATTCCAGAATCTTTTGCAGCTCTATATTCAATTCCTGTTCCAACTATTGGTGATTCAGTTATCATTAGTGGAACTGCTTGACGTTGCATGTTTGCACCCATTAGAGCTCTTTTGGCATCATCATGCTCTAAGAAAGGAATCATAGCTGCAGCTACTGAAACTAGCTGTTTTGGAGATATGTCTACATATTGAACTCTTTCTTTTTCAACTTCTATAATTTCATTTTTATATCTAACTCTAATTCTGTCATGTACAAATTCTCCATTTTTATTCATTGGTTCTGAAGCTTGTGCAATTATGTAATTATCTTCAACGTCTGCACTCATATATTCAACAATGTCTGTTGCTCTATGAGTTTTAGGATCTATTTTTCTATATGGTGTTTCAATAAAACCATAGCTATTTATACTTGCAAATGATGAAAGTGCTGAAATTAGTCCAATATTTGGTCCTTCTGGTGATTCAATTGGACATAATCTACCATAGTGAGTATAATGAACATCACGAACCTCAAATCCTGCTCTTTCACGAGATAAACCTCCAGGTCCTAATGCTGAAATTCTTCTTTTATGTGTTAATTCTGATAATGGGTTTGTTTGATCCATAAATTGTGAAAGCTGTGAACTACCAAAGAATTCTCTTATTGATGATGTTATAGGTTTTGTGTTTATTAGTGTTTGCGGTGTAATAACATCTAGGTCTTGTATTGTCATTCTTTCACGAACAACTCTTTCTAATCTAGTCAAGCCAATTCTAAATTGATTTTGTAATAGCTCACCAACACATCTAATTCTACGATTAGCTAAATGGTCAATATCGTCGCATTTTCCTAGTCCATGAGAAAGATTTAATACATAGTTTATTGATGCTATCATATCTTCTGTTGTAATATGCTTTGGAATTAATTCACTTTCTCTTTCATTTATAACTTTTACTAAATCTTTTTTTGCTGTATTTTCTACTATACTTTTTAATACTTCATAATTTACGTTTTCTTTAAAATGTACTTTCTTTAAATCAACATCTGGTAATGCATTATATATATTAACTGTACCATTACCAATTATTCTGACTTTTCTATCTTGTACTAGTACATCAACAATGTTTATTCCTGAATCTTGAATTTGTTCTGCTAAATCTTTTGAAATAACTTCTCCAGCTGTAACAAACACTTCGCCTGTTTCACTATTAATAATATCTTCTGCAGCTACTTGGTTTGTAATTCTTGTTGCTAAACTTAATTTTTGGTTAAATTTGAATCTTCCCACTTTTGCTAAGTCGTATCTTCTATTGTCAAAGAATAAGCCATTAAATAAGTTTTTGGCAGCATCTACAGTTGGAAGTTCTCCTGGTCTTAATTTTTTATATATTTCTATTAAAGCGTCTTCTGTAGTTTTAACAGTGTCTTTTGCAATTGTAGCTTCAATAAGTTCTTCTTCACCAAATAATTGTCTTATTTGATCATCTGTAACTATTCCAATAGCTCTAAGTAATGATGTAACTGGTAATTTTCTTGTTCTATCAACACGAACATAAAATATGTCATTACCATCTGTTTCATACTCAATCCATGCACCTCTAAGTGGCATAACTGTTGATGTAAATGTTCTTTTACCTGTTTTACTATCGAAATCATCTGCATAGTAACAACTTGGTGAACGAACAAGCTGACTTACTACAACTCTTTCTGCACCATTAATTACAAATGTTCCACTATCTGTCATAAGTGGAAAGTCACCTAAATAGATTTCTTGTTCTTTTATTTCTCCAGTTTCACGATTAATAAGCCTTACTTTTACGTGTAAACGTGTTGAGTAAGTTGCATCTCTTTCTTTAGCTTCTTCTAAAGAATATTTTGTTTTATCTTCCATGTAATAATCGAAAAACTCAAGAACTAAGTTACCAGAATAATCAATAATAGGTGAAATGTCTTTTAAAACTTCTCCTAATCCTTCTTCTACGAACCAATCGTAAGAATCTCTTTGTACTTTGATTAAGTTTGGCATTTCAATAAAGTCACCAACTTTAGCAAAGTCTTTACGAGAAGTTTTTTCGTACTTGATTTCCTTTAACAAAATAATCACTCCATTTTTAAAATTAAGCAGAATTAATTTTATTTTAAAAGAAGTCCCTCTTAGAATATAATTTTCCGTAAGTTTTAAGTATTGTCTGCTCTTACCAAACTTAAATTTCTTACCTCAAATTATACCTAATTCCTCTTCTCTTAAATTGTTAATTGAATTTAAATTGCAAATGATATTATATCATTATTTCCGTAGGCTTGTCAAGGATTTCAAGATATATTTTTATATAAAATTGTTACTGTTCAGACTAGATTGTAATTATTTCCGCCTAAATGTTGATATATAAATATATTTTGAACAAAACATAGCTGGGGTCTTCCTATGGGTCTTGTTCTTTCAATATATTTATATATCAACATTTAGGCTACTCTATAAA
>JAFWKV010000029.1 GCA_017511265.1 Clostridia bacterium
CATCAAAGATGTGTGTCATTTAAGCCCGTCCCCATTGACATCTTCTTTAAGCCCGTCCCCATTGACACGTTTTCATTTAAGTCCGTCCCTATTGACACGTCCACAAAGACAGCACCTATTTTTTAATTGATTTTATTTTGTATTCTGCTATACCGTCTGGAGTTTCTACACCAATTGTTTGGCCTCTTTTAGCTCCTAGCAAAGCTTTTCCCATAGGTGACTCATTAGAAATTTTATTTTCAAGTAAGTCAACTTCTGTAGAACCAACAATTGTATATTCAACATCCTCATCAAATTCGATATCATGTAATTTAACTGTATTACCAATTTGTATTACTTTTGTATCTATTTCTGATTCATCAATTATTTTTGCATATCTAACTTTATTTTCTAATTCAGCTATTTTTACTTCATTTTCTGCCTGAGCATTTTTTGCTTCATCATATTCTGAATTTTCAGATAAATCACCAAAGCCTAATGCAACTTTAATTCTTTCTGCAATCTCGGCTCTTTTTTCTGTTCTTAAATATTCTAATTCTTTTTCTAGGTTGTCAAACCCTTCTTGTGTTAATATAACTTCTTTTTCTTCCATATGCTTTCCTCCCTTGTTTATTAAAGCTTTTTTAAAAACGCATTACTATATTAAACTAGAAAAATTAATTTGTCAAGTAGGAGTTTTAATCTTTTAATAATTCTTTGCCTCCCTTTATGTAATCCCATCCTGAAAAGATTGTTGCTATAACAGATATAAGCATAACTATACTTGCAATTACATTTAAAATAAAGCTAAATCCTATTAAATTTTCACTTATAAATGCAAAAAATTTATTTATGTCTAAGAATGCTAATATTATAGCTATCATTTGCGTTACTGTTTTAAATTTTCCCCATACTGATGCAGCTATTACTTGACCGGCCTTTTTCTACAGCTATTAATCTATATCCAGACACGATAAATTCTCTTGTTAAAACTATTATAGGTATCCATGCAGGTAATTTTGTATATTCTACAAGCATTACCATTGCTGCTAACACTAATATTTTATCTGCTAATGGGTCTAAAAATTTACCAAATGTTGTTACTTGATTTCTTGAGCGTGCAATATACCCATCTAATTTATCTGTTATAGATGCAATAATAAATATTGAATTTATTATCCAAAAATCTATTGGTATTCCTAGCCAATCTCCTTGTATATTAAAATAAGGAATTATTACCATCAATGGCACTAAAAAAACTCTAATTATTGTTAATTTATTTGCTAAATTCATTTTTCTCTCCTCTATTTACTAAGCACTTCAATAGCCTTTTTTAATTGTGTATCATCCTCTTCTTTTACCTGCATTACATTTTTTACAGAATCAGGCAAATTTACTTCTTCATTAGGTTCAATTCCCTTTTCATTTATTTTTTGTCTGTTAGGTGTAAAATACTCCTCAGTTGTAATTTTTAATCCACTTCCATCTGGTAATTTCATGACAGATTGAATTACACCTTTTCCATAAGTTTTAGTACCTACTAATGTTGCTTTATTTAAATCTTTTAATGCTCCTGACAATATTTCTGAAGCACTTGCTGTATTTTTATTTACTAAAACAACAATTGGCATATTTATTATAGGGTCTTCTTTTGCGTTTTTAACTTTTTCATCACCATTTTTATTAGTTGTAATTAATAAAGTTGAATTTTTGTCAGTAATATAATCTGCTATAGATATTGCCTCATCCACAATGCCTCCACCATTATTTCTTAAGTCTATTATCAAAGACTTTATATTTTGCCCTTTTAGTTTTTCGAATTCTTCTTTAAAATACTTTGCTGTTTTTTCATCAAAGCTTGTTAATTCTATATATCCTATATTGTTACTTAAAACTTTGCTTGTTACAGGATTTACAGTAATTTCTTCTCTTGTTATTTCATATTCCAAAGATTCATTTCCTCTTTGTATTTTTATTTTTACTTTTGTTCCAGCCTCCCCTTTTACATGGTCAGAAATTTTTTGCATATCTTCGGCTTTATATTCTTCACCGTCTACTTCAATAATATAATCTCCTGGTTGTAGTCCTGCTTTTTCTGCTGGTGTGTTTTTTATTGGAGATAAAATTTTAACTCTGTCGGCTTCTTTGTCTTGAATCATATATATCCCAATACCAACAAAATTACCTAATATTGATTCTGTGTAGTCACTCATATCTTCAGCTGAAATAAATTCAGAATATGGGTCTTCTAATCCTTCTACATAGCCCTTTATAGCTCCCTCTTTTAATTTATCTTCATCTACTTCTTTAAGGTAGTATTTATCAATCAGTTTTTTATATGGCTTTATAGCATCATCGATACTTTTGCCAGTTATTATATCGCCTGTTTCTGAAGTTTGATTGCCATCTGTTTTTAAATAATTATACATAAATAGTGATGTAACTAAAAATGTTATAAATGCAGTTAAAATAACTAGCATAATTACTTTAAAAAATCTATATGTCTTTTTGTTTTCTTCCATTTGTCTCTCCCACCATTTTCTATTATTATATTAAATCCATTAAATTATATAACTTTAAGTTACTTATAATTTATTCTGTTAATATGTTGAAATATAAATATATTTTAAGAACAAGACCTGACCAGTCGACCTCAGCTATGTTTTGTTCAAAATATATTTATATTTCAACATATTAACAGAATTTATCAATATTATTACAAATAATTTAATGGATTTACTCTATTAGCGTATCTTCCGGGACTTGTTCTTACCTCAAAATGAAGATGTGGTCCTGTTGAATTCCCGGTCGAACCAACTCTCATTATTTGCTGGCCTTGTGAAACCTTTTGCCCTTGAGATACTGCAATAGAGCCAGCTTGTCCATGTGCATAAAGTGTATATAATCCATTGTAATGTGCTATTATTATGTAATTTCCGTAACTTGATGTTAAGGCTGCTGTTGTAACAACTATTCCGTCTGCTACTGCGAGTACTGGTTTTCCAGATATTCCTGAGCCACTAAAATCTACTGCTCCATGTAATGCACCACTTGAATAATACCAGCCTGTTGTTACTGAATATCCAGAAACTGGTCTGATAAATCCTGATGAACTAGATGATGAATTAGAACCACCTGAGTCGTCATCTGAATCTGAATTTTCATTTGCATTTGATCCGCTATTAGAGTTTTTATTTGATGAACTATTTTTAGATGATGATTGTTTCTGTTTTTGTAATTCTGCTTGAATTTGTGCTTGTACAGCAGCTATTTGAGCATCAATTGCTTTATTGTCTTCTTTTAATTGATCAATATGCTGTTGTATTTCCTTTTCTTCACCACTTAATTGTGCTACTTGTTGGCTTTTCTCCTTTTTTGCAGATTCAAGTTCTGTTTGTGTTTTTTCTTTTTGGCTTTTTGATGTTGCAAGCTCTGTTTTATTTGATTCTAGCTTTGTTTTTTCTTCAACTACTTGTTTCTTTTTTTGTGCATTTTTTTCTAACAAATCTGAATCATAAGATGCAAGTTCTGATACCATATAATATTTAGATAAAAAGTCAGTTAAGCTTTCTGAAGAAAGCAAAAAATCCATATAAGAAGTATTTCCGTCTTCATACATAAGCACAAGTCTTTCAGCCAATAGTTTTTCCATTTCTTGTGCTTCACTTTCTAGCTTTTTTACTTCTTCTTCACTTGTTTCTATGTCTTGATTTAAAGTTGTAATTTTGTTGTCTAATTCATCAATCTCATTTTCACATGATGTTATTTTACTATCTAAATTTTCAACCTCACTTACAGCTTTAGATTTTTGTCCTTGTACCTCTTTTAGCTCAGACTGGGCATTATTAATTTCTTGATTATTACTTTCCTTTTCATTCTTTAGTGTACTTGTACTATTGGCTGCAAATATATTATATTGAAATAACAATACTAGCATCACTGTAATAACTAAAATTTGTAGAATAGTTTTTTTCATAACTTTTCCTCCGTATTTTTACTTCCTCTTTTATTTTTTATAAATATGGTAATGGATTTACAGGACTTCCTCCAATTCTTACTTCAAAGTGAAGATGTGTTCCTGTTGAATTTCCTGTTGAGCCGACTGTTCCGTATCGCTTGTCCTTGAGAAACGCTTTGTCCTGCTGAAACTCTCCTTGAACCAGCTAACATATGTGCATATAAAGTCATTGTGCCATCATGATGATTTATAACAACATATTCTCCATAGCTCCTATATCCACCGCTTGCTCCCATAAGTGCTGTAGATATTGCAACTGTACCACCTTTTACAGCAACGACAGTCTTTCCTGTTACACCTATGTTAACATCTACACCAGTATGTCCTCTATATGAAGGATATGCTTTATTAGCAATATTTGACTTACTACAACCTGCTACTGGAAATATGTAACCACTACTGCTTGGTGAACCTATTGAATATGAACCACCTTTTGTTGCAGCAGCTGCTGCTTCCTTAGCTGCAATTTTACTAAGTTCTGATGTAATTGCTTTTTTATCAGCTTCAAATTGTTCCAATTCCTGCTGAGTATTTTTTTCTTCATTTGATAGTTTTGCAACATATTCATCTTTTGAAGCTTTTGCATTTTTAATTTCTGTCTGTTTTTGTTGTTTGCTTGCTTTAACAGTATCTAGCTCCTTTTTACTACTCTCTAGTTTGGATTTTTGTTCTTCTATAGACTGCTTTTTGGCTTGAATTTGTTCCAATAAATCTGAATCATATTGTGTAAGTTCAGATACTAAGTAATAATTTGAAATGAAGTCAGTTAATCCTTCTGAAGATAGTATAAAATCTAAATATGAAGTATCTCCATTTTCATACATTAGTACCAATCTTTCATTTAACAGTTTTTCTTGTTCATCATATTCTTCAATAGCTTTATCAAGATTTTGCTGTGCTTCATCTATTTTTTTGGTATAATCGCTTATTTGACTATCCAATTCTCCAATTTGTGATTCATATTCTGAAATTTGCGCAATTAAATTTTGAACCTCTGCTAATGTACCTGACTTTTCTGTTTTTATTTTTTGTAATTCTTGCTCAGTTTCTTTTATTTTACTGTTTAAAGTAGATTGTTGATTTTGTAATTGTGTTTTCGATGCTGCAGTAGAAATTACACAAAACTGCATTGCAATTGCTATTATTACAAATGCAGCTACTATTTTTTTCATACCTTTCTCCTTCGAAGTTGTCAATTGGGACGGTTCTAATTGACAACTTTTTAGCTATTTATTTCTACCTACAGTCTAACTATATTATAATCATTTATTTTATTAGTGGTTTAATATATAAAATTTTTAAAAAATGAACAGTCAACGCATAAAAATTTTATATATTAAATCCACTAATCCATCCATATATTTATTGAATATAATTAAACTGTAGTATGTTGAAGTTGTCAATTAGAACCGTCCCCATTGACAACATCAGCAGGCTTATTTTGACTCGTTATATAGTCCATTGGTTGTACAGGTGTTCCATTAACTCTAACCTCAAAATGAGCATGTGGTCCTGTAGCATAACCTGTAGAGCCAACCTTTAAAACCGTATCTCTTTGTTTCACTTGTTGCCCAACCGTAACCATTATTTCTGAACCATGTGCATACAATGTACTAATTCCACCGCCATGGTCAATAATAACCATATTTCCATAAGCAGAATTAAATCCAGCCTTTGTTACTGTACCATCTGCTGCAGCTATAAAGTTAGCTCCTGTAGGTGCGCCAATATCAACACCTGTATGCAATTTATATACTCCTGTTATAGGATGTACTCTCATTTTAAATTCAGATGTAATTTTTGTATAACCTGGAACTGGCCATGCCATAACTCCACCTATATATTCTGGACTGATACTGTTTAGTGCTATTGCTCTAATTTCATTTTCTAATGCTGCATATTGGGCATTATATTCATCTATTTTTTTCTGTAAATCTTGTTCTTCTGTAGATAATTTTTCTATATATTGTGTTCTGATTGTTCTTGTATTTTCAATAACTTTAGCTGTTTTTAGCTGTGTTTGTTTTGCTGTAATCATTTCTTCTTTTTCTTTGTCAAGTTTTTCTTTTGCAGTTTCAATGTCTTTTTTTTCTTTTCCTACAATGTCAAGTA
Organism: Clostridia bacterium; assembly: GCA_017511265.1. Taxonomy (GTDB): domain Bacteria; phylum Bacillota; class Clostridia; order TANB77; family CAG-508; genus CAG-269. Next base: position 6,110 of record JAFWKV010000029.1, read on the forward strand.
AATCAGTATCATAAGTTGCAAGTTCTGTTATTAAAAAATAATTTGACAAAAAGTCAGCTAAATTAGCAGAAGTTAAAACTACATCAATGTATTGAACGTCTCCTGCTTCATATATAGAAATTAGTCTATTATCTAATAATTCTTTTTGTTTGTTATATCTTTCTTCTACATCTTTTAACTTTTCTTGTGTTTCATTAATAGAATCTTGTAGTTGAGATATTTTTGTATTTAAATCATTTAATTCATTTTCTGAATTTGCAATAGTTTCATCTAATTTTTGAACTTGTTGTAAATTTGCAGATAGTTCTTGATCTATATTTTGTATTTGCTCTGTAGCTTCATTTATTTGATTTTTGATTCTTTCTTCTTGCTGTTGCAGTTCAGAACTGTTTGCCCCAAAAGATACTATACTAAAACTACATATAACAAAAGTTAAGGTTATACATAATAATCTACGCATATTGTAGTCCTTCCTTATACTTTTAAGTATTTTCTCATAGAAATTATACTTCCTAAAGCTCCTATTCCTATTCCTAGTATTAAATATACTATAACTATTAGTGTAAACATATCTGAAAATCTTAGTAAACTCATTCCAATTACTTGCATAAAATCAGTATTTACCATTTTTTCTGCAATTACACTATATGCTCCTCCAACTAAACCTAACGAAATCATACCAGCTATAATTCCTATAAAAATACCTTCAACTATAAATGGCCATCTTATAAAACCATTTGTTGCCCCAACATATTTCATAATAGAAATTTCTTTTCTTCTAGCATGAACCGTAAGTTTTATTGTGTTTGAAATTATGAATATTGATATTACAACTAGTAATATTAATATAGCTCCTGTTACTATTCTAACACCATTTGCTAAATTTATTAGTGTGCTGACAGTTTCATCTCTACTTGTTATTTTCTTTATATTTTCTATTTTAGAAATTTCATTTTGAACTTGTCCGCTTAAATTTAAATCTGTTAATGTTACAACATAAGATGCTGGGAAAATATTGTTTTGTTCATACCCTTCTAAAAGATATTCTTTTTCTTTAAATTTTTCCTTCATTTGATTTAAGGCATCTTCTTTTGACACATATTCTACTGTATTTACACCATTTAAGTCTTTTATTTTTTGCCCGATTTCCTTTATTTCTTCTTCTTTAGCATCATTATTTATATATACTTGTATTCCCTGTGCTGATTCGATTTCCGCAATAAAGTAATTGATATTTTCTCCAATTATAAAGAATATACCAAAAATTATCATTGTTGCACACATTATCATAAGTGATGCAGCTGTTGATTTTTTATTTTTAAAAACATTTCTAAATCCTTCACCAATTAAATAACTAAATATATTATACTTCAAAGTCATAACCACCTTTTTTATCATCTCTTATTATGTTCCCTTTATTAATGCGTATAACTCTTTTTTTCATTTGATCTACTATGTCTTTAGCATGTGTTGCAACTACTACTGTTGTTCCTCTCATATTTATGTCATTTAGCAAATTCATAATATCCCATGCTGTGTCTGGGTCTAAATTTCCTGTAGGCTCATCTGCAATAAGCATTGATGGATTGTTTACAAGTGCTCTTGCTAATGCTACTCTTTGCTGCTCTCCTCCTGATAGTTCATTTGGATACATTTTTGCTTTTTCGCTTAAACCTACTAGTGATAGTACCATTGGTACTTGTCTACGTATATGTCTTGATGTTGCTCTTACTATATACATTGCATATGCTACATTGTCATAAACTGTTTTGTCTGGTAATAGTCTAAAGTCTTGAAACACTACTCCCATACTTCTTCTTAAGTATGGCACTCTGCTTGGTTTGAGAAATGTTGTGTCTTTACCATTTATTATGATGTTCCCTGATGTTGGTTCTTCTTCTTTTAGTATCATTTTTATTATTGTTGATTTTCCACTTCCTGAACTTCCTACTAAAAATGCAAATTCTCCTTTTTCTATAACAAAGTTTGCATTTTTTACAGATTCTATTCCTGTGTCGTAGGTCTTACTTACATTTCTAAATTCTATCATTTAAATTTCTCCTTATTCAATTTTTTTGCATAAGTATTTTTATTCTATATTATTATACCAATAATACATTTTTTTGCAATATTTTTAGCATAAATTTTGGTGAATTTTGTGTAAATTTTTATAGCACAAAAAAATGCAAGAATTTCTTGCATTTTTCGTTACAGTTGCATCCCTTGCTTATAGTGTTCACAAATTGCATTACAGTCAATTCCGAAGTAATGCATTAGCTCTTCTGCTTTACCAGATTTACCAAATTTATCTTGGATTCCTAATCTTTCAAGCTTTTTAGGAGCTTTTGTTGCTAATACCTCTGCAATCGCAGATCCTAAGCCTCCAATCACATTATGGTCTTCAACAGAAATTAGTCTATCTGTTTCATTAGCACATTTTACAATAATATCTTCATCAATCGGCTTTATTGTATGCATATCAACTACTCTAACATTTATCCCTTCTTCTTTTAACATTTCTTTTGCTTTCAATGCTACTGAAACCGTTACACCTGTTGCAAATAAGGTTGCATCTGTTCCATTTCCAAATTGAATTGCTTTACCTAACTCAAATTTTTGAGTTTCATCATAAATTATTGGTGTTGCTAATCTGCACAATCTTAAATATACAGGACCATTAATATTAGCAATTTCTTTAACTGCCCATCTAGTTTGTATATCATCAGATGTGCATAATACAGTCATATTAGGTAACGTTCTCATTAACGAAATGTCCTCTAACATTTGATGTGTTGCACCATCTTCTCCAACAGTAACGCCTGCATGTGTAGCACATATTTTCACATTTAATTTTGGATAACATATACTGTTTCTAACTTGGTCATACGCTCTTCCTGCAGCAAATACAGCAAATGTGCTTACATAGGGAATTTTTCCACATGTTGACATTCCTGCTGCTACGCCAAACATATTTTGTTCTGCAATTCCCATTTCAAAAAATCTTTTTGGAAACTCTTTTGCAAATAAATTTGTTTTAGTAGCTGTTGCTAAGTCCGCATCAAATACTACTATTTCGTTATTATCCTTTCCTAATTCAAGTAAAGCTTCTCCATAGCTTTGTCTTGTTGCAATTTTTTTATCTAATTTCATACACTCACTCCTTTATGATGTTTTTTGGGACGGGGTTAAAAAACATCATTCATTCATAAAAATTTCTATATATTTTTATAGTTCAAACTAAACTTTAGTGATGTTTTTTTGCCCCGTCCCAAAAAACATCATTTATTGCTTGCTTAAATTCTTCATCATTAGGTGCTTTTCCATGCCATTCTACTTTATTTTCCATAAATGAAACACCTTTGCCTTTTACTGTTTTTGCAATTATGCAAGTAGGCTTTCCTTTTGTATCTTTTGCTTTTCCGAAAGCTCGAATAATTTCTTCAAAATTGTGTCCATCTATTGTAAATGTTTCAAATCCAAAACTTTTAAATTTTTCCTCAATTTTGTTTAGTCCTATAACTTCTTCTATAGTACCATCTATTTGTAAATTATTATTATCTACGATTACACATAAATTATCTAATTTGTATTTATTTGCAGACATTGCAGCTTCCCATACTTGTCCTTCTTCTATTTCCCCATCTCCTAAAATTGTGTACACTCTATAATTTTTATTATCTAATTTTCCTGCAATTGCCATTCCTACTGCTGCAGATATTCCTTGTCCTAATGATCCTGTTGACATATCTATTCCAGGTACTTTTGTCATATCGGGATGTCCTTGCAGATTGCCGTCTATTTTTCTGAATTTGCTCAAGTCCTCCATACTAAAATATCCTCTTAAGGCTAATGCTGAATATAATGCAGCAACGCAATGACCTTTAGATAGAACAAATCTATCTCTATCTTCCAAATTTGGATTTTTTTCATCAATATTCATTTCGTTAAAATATAACACTGACATAATGTCTGCTATTGAAAGTGAGCCGCCTGGGTGTCCTGATCTTGCATTATAAACTTGTTTTACTATTTCTATTCTTATTTGTTTGGCTTTTTCTTCTATTTCTTGAATTTTGGTAATTTCCAAAAAAATCACACTCCTTTATAAAGTTATAATACCACAAGGTTATGTGATTTACTATAGTTTTTTCATTTTTTTATTTAAAAAATTAATGTTAATGTTTAGACTTTGCTATACATTTTTTTATTATGATGCTCATACATTTAAATTAAGAGGTGTAAAATTGTTTAAAAAAAGTATCCATATAATAAAATTTAAAGGTCTTATAATTCCATTTGTATTTTTAGCTTTTACTATAGGTCTAATTATATTTTCAAGCAGTAACTTGGTTGCAGCTAAAAATCGGACTTAACTTATGGGCAAATTCTGTTGTACCATCATTGCTTCCATTTTTTATAGCAACAGAACTATTATGTAGTACAAATATAATAAATATTTTAGGTAACTTTTTTAATATTTTTATGAAACCATTATTCAATATTCGTGGTGAAGGTAGTTTTGCTCTAATTATGGGAATTATAAGTGGATATCCCACAGGTGCAAAAATAGCTTGTAAATTTAGGCAAGATAATATATGTACAAAAGAAGAATGTGAGCGCTTACTTAGCTTTACAAATAATTCCGGTCCTTTATTTATAATTGGAACTGTTGGAATAAGTATGTTTGGAAATTCTACTATAGGTCTACTTTTATTTATAACTCATATATTATCTTGCATTACTGTTGGATTTATATTTAGGTTTTGGAAATTTAATAATGTAACAAGTCTTGATAGTTCAGAAAAAAATTTTAATATGACTAAAACAGAAAAAAATATTAATTTTTTAAATCTTGGTGAAATAATAGGTACAAGTATTACAAATTCTATTTCAACAATACTGATGATTGGAGGTTTTGTTGTACTATTTTCAGTTGTAATTTCTATTTTAAACTCAAGTAAACTTCTTCAATTATTGGCTGTTTTAATTTCACCATCTCTTGAGTGTTTAAATATCCCCTGTGATTTTGCATCTCCATTTATTATCGGTTTTATTGAACTTACAAATGGTATTAGTGCAATTTCTACTATTCATTTTAAACAAATTTCTTTGAATATTGTTGCTACTGCATTTTTTCTTGGTTTTGGTGGTATTTCTGTTATGCTCCAAGTTTTTAGTATTATCTCTAAAACAGATTTGTCAGCTAAGCCTTATGTTATGGGAAAATTACTCCATGGGTTAATTGCCGCAGCTTATACATATCTTCTTATTTATTTTGTTCCCATTTTTAATTTTAATTTATAGGTGCTGCCTTTTGGGACGGGATAAAAAAACATCACCCTGTTCAATCAATTGGGGCGGAGATTTTTAGCAAGAAATCAGCTATTTGGGCACAGACTCCCATAATTATTAAAATTTATTGAAATTTCGAATGTGCCGTGAAGCAATTGTACAAAATATTAAATAGAAGTCAAAAAGGGTCCTGTCTTCGGGTATAGTTTTGACTTCTCTTTTAGATTTTGTAAATTGTGTAGCAAACCGAGAAATGTAAATAAATTTTAATAATTATGGGAGTCTGTGCCCAAATAGCTGATTTCTTGCTAAAAATCTCCGCCCCAATTGATTGAACAGGATGATGTTTTTTCCCCCGTCCCAAAAGACAGCATCACATATCGTCATCTTCGTCATGTTCGCATCCATGGCACCCTTCACAACCATAATGTCCACAAGATTCACCATCTATATCTCCTGTCCAATCTAGTTCAATTATATTTTCACATTCTGGACAAGTAACTTCTGTTTTTCCATCTGATATGTCAGTTGTAAATTCATTATTACAATATGGACAAACAATTTCAAAATCAAAAGCTTCATCCATATAAATATCATTTTCTATTTTATTGATAATACTTTCCATTTTGTTCATTTTATTTTCTAATTCTTGTTGTTTCTGTAATATTAAATCTAATTTTTTATCGATATCATTAAAATCGGCCATAATGTCCATACTCCTTTAAACTCTTTCCATATACGTACATGTACGTGTATCTATTTTTAATACATCACCTACATTTATAAATAATGGAACCATTAATTCTAATCCTGTTTCCAATGTTGCTGGTTTTCCTGATGTAGTAGTTGTGTTTCCACTAAATCCAGGTTCTGTATATGTAACTTCTAATTCAACAAATGTTGGTGGTTCAACCGCAAAGATACTTCCTTTATATGAAAGTATTGTAACATCTGTATTTTCTTTTATGTATTTTAAACAATCTCCTAATTGTTCTTTGTTTAATGGTATTTGCTCATATGTCTCATTATCCATAAAATAATACAAATCTCCATCATTATATAGATATTGCATTACTTGTTTGTCTATTTCTGCTGCTGGGAATTTTTCGTTTGGATTAAACGTTTTATCTATAAGTGCTCCTGTGATTACATTTCTGATTTTTGTTCTTACAAAAGCTGGTCCCTTCCCTGGTTTTACATGTTGGAACTCTACTATTTTGTATACTGCTCCATCCATTTCAAATGTTACTCCATTTCTGAAGTCTCCTGCTGAGTAAACTGCTGCCATAATTAAATCATTCCTTTCATTTTTTATTTTATATTATAATATAATTTTTAGCAGATTCTGTTAAACTTATGCATCCAAATTTTGTAATTAATACTGTGTCTTCAATTCTAACACCATATTTTCCCGGTATATATATTCCTGGTTCATCTGTAACAACCATATTTTCTTTTAGTAATGTATCATTATTCATACTTATATATGGTCTTTCGTGTATTTCCATTCCAACTCCATGACCTAATGCATGAATCAAGTCATAATTGTAAAAGCGAAAATTAGTATCTACATTTTTTGCAATTTGTCTTATAATTGCTCCATCTTTCATCTCATCTAATGCTTGTTGTTGGCTTTTTAAAACTATATCATATATTTTTTTAATATCTTCTGGTACACTTCCTACAAATATTGTTCTTGTCATATCTGAACAGTATCCATTGTATTTGCATCCCATATCTATTGTAATAATATCTTGCTCTTCTATTTTTCTGTCTGTTGGTACTGCATGCGGTTTTGAGCTGTTTTCTCCTGAAGCAACTATTGTTTCAAAAGATACTCCTTCTGCATTTTCATTATAAAAATTATCAATTTCTCTAGCTATTTCTTTTTCTGTCATACCTGGTTTTATAAATTTTATTATATATGAAAAACAATTGTCTGTAATTTCGCATGCTGTTTTTAAGTTTTTTATTTCTTCTTCATCTTTTATTATTCTTTGTTTTTCAATAAGATTGTCAGTTTCTACCAAACTATTTACTTTAAATTTATGCATATATTCTTTATATTTTGCATAGGTTACATAACTTTCTTCAAACCCTACATTTTCGCAAAACATAAAAAAGTTCTCATAGTCTTCTTGTGACATATCAGTATAATTATATACTATTATTTCATCAAATAATGTTAGTATACTATGTGCATATTCAATATATCTTCCATCTGTTATATATACATTTTCTTTTCTTGTTATAAGTAACATTCCTTCTGCATCTATGCCTGTTAAATATTTTATATTAACTGGGTTTGATATTATCATTCCTTGTAAATTTAAACTTGTCATTGCATTTCTCAGCCATGTAATTTTAGAATTCATATTGGTACACCTCGTTTTTTATCCTTTATATAATCCTAGTGTGAATATTTTAAATAATACTCCTAATAATAATTCGTATGGAATAAATATGCTTATAAATGTTGCTATTACTATAAATGGTCCAAACGGAATATATTCAGAAGCACTTTTTACTTTTGTGGCAATTAAGACTATGCTTAGTATTGCTCCTATTAAAAATGAAACTAATGCTATAATTATAATGTTTGATAAACCAAAAAATAAGCCTAATGCTCCCATAAGTTTAACATCACCTAGTCCCATTGCTTCTTTTCCATATACTAAACCACCAAGTAATGTTATAGCTAGAAATATTCCTCCACCTGCAAGCATTCCAAGTAGCATATTTATTGATATTGCAACATTTGAAAGCCCATATAAAAATGTAAATATTAAGCCAATTTCAAACATTGTAAGATTTAATCTATTTGGTATAATTGTTAACCTGTAGTCAATTACAAATACTGAGAGTAGCATAGGGGTTAAAATTAAAAATTTTATTAAGTCTAAATTTGCTATAAGAGTTTCTTTTATTCCAAATCTATATAATAGTCCAATATATATTGCTGATGTTAGAATCATTAATATGTAGTTTGGTTTAAATAGCTTTTTGTTTTCTTTGAAAAATTCAGTTGATATTACTTTTTTATATTCAGGTAATCTTTTATTCGCCCAATCTACTACAATTCCTACAAAAAGCCCTAGTATTGCTACTATTACATAATATGCTACATGCACATCATTAAAATACATTTATTATTCTCCCTTATTCTTAGTTTTTCTATAGTTTTTCTTTATTAATTCTTCTAATGGTCTTTTCCACATTGTAATCCATATATCTTTTTTCTCTATTGGTTCAACTAATATTGTAAACATTTTACATCTATTTCCACCAAGTATATCTGTAAATAATTGGTCCCCAACTACTGCAATATTTTCTGGATTTTCTTTTAGTTCTTTTTTTACTTTTAAAAATCCTAATTTTAATGGCTTTTTTGCAAAATATTTATATGGTATATCTAATTTTTGTGCTATTTTTTGAACCTTTGCTTCTTTATTCGTATTTGATAATATATATAATTTTATATTTTCTTTTTTTAAATTATTAGCCCAATAAATAGTTTCCTCTGATAGATTACAGTAGTAATCTATCAGAGTATTATCAACATCTAATATTAATGCTTTTATGTTGTTTTCTTTTAAGAACTTCGTTGTAATATTACTTACTTTGTCAAAATCTGCTTTTGGATATAAAATCATTTAATTGTTATCCTCTTCATTATTATTATCTTCATTATTATTGTTGTTATTGTCATTATTATCGTTGTTGTTTTCATTGTATTCTTCATTATTGTTATAATCACGTTGTTCATTATTTTCGTCACCATTATTGTCTTGTTGTTCTTCTTGATAATTGTTATTATTTTCATTATTGTTATTTTCTTCCGTATCTTGTTGTTCATTGCTATTATTTTCACTAGTTGATTGACGCTCATTATTATTTTGAGCTTTATTTTTTCCATATCCTAATCCATCTAATTGGTCTGTTAAATTATATGTTTTTTGGTCAATTTCTAATACATATGATGTTTTGCCTTCGTCTATTGAAAGATATATACTATCAAAGAAAAATTGTGCCCATACTTCTTCACCTGTTGTTGTTATTACATTATATTTTTTATCTCTTTGAACTATAATAACATTATAATCAGGTACAACTAGCAAACTATATCCTGAAGATCCTGCCCTATTGTTAGATGTAACATAACCTATATCATCATATTTGAAGTCCGTAACTTGTTTTCCTCTTATATCGAAAAATGCCCATTGTTTATCCTTTTGTACAGGTATTAAACTGTCTGCTAAAATATATTTACTTCTTATGTCATTTTCTTTAAATACATTAATATCTTCGATTCCAATTTTATTATAATATGTATCTAATATTATTTTTCCATTAAAGTCTATAACTCCATATTTATCTGAGCTCTTAACTTCATATAATTTTTTTTCATAGTCAATTAATTTTATATCATCATATATTGATTTAATTTTTGTTTTTTTGTTATTCGATATAATTCCCTTTTTTCCTCCTGAACCAACTAAAAAATCATTAGTATGTTCTAAATAATCGATTTCTTCATATTTTGGTTCAAGTAGTGTTTCTAACTTTCCATTTGATATACTTAAGACAGCCACTTTTTTATTGTTACTATCTTTTCCATTTTCTACAATTAGCCATCCACCAAGTATAGCTTTTTGATTTGTAAAATCTTCACTTATTCCGTCATATCCAAGATTTGTAACACCTGTTGAATATGAATTTATTAAATATGGCATTGTATAAATTTCCATTTTTTTGTCTTCAACATTATAGTTCCATACAAGATTAAATGCTTTTTCTATACCTGATATTGTTGTATATAGTTCTCCTTCTATAGCCTTAACCGGTTCATCTATTGAAAACACGTCATATCCAGAATCTTCATCTGTAAGTTTTTTATATATTTGCTTTGATCCTAAAGAAAACATTGCTATTTCGTTTTCACATTCAACATAGCATTGATTTGCTTCTTCTGATTTGGTCATATAATTACCGCCAAAATCGTTATACCCAAATGTTTTGGCTGCTCTTCTTATCGGTACATATATTTTTTGTGGATTATTTTCGTCAAATCTTATCATGTTTTTTACTGTATTAGATTCACTTCCATTAACTTTAACTACTAATGTGGATTGTTTTACATAAATTATTGCTCCTATTACAAATAGGACCATAACTATTAAAAAAATTATTACTGCTAAAATTATTGTAGTAGTTTTTTTATTGTTTGTTTTTTCTTCAACATTAAAATCTTCATCGAATAGCTCCATTTGTAGCTTTCCTCCTTTTATTCTTCATAACCGTATTTTTTGTAAAACTCTGTCTTAAATGACAATAAATTGTCGTGTTCTATTTCTATTTTAACTCTTTCCATTAAATTAGTCAAGAATCTAAGATTATGTATTGAAAGTAGTCTTATTCCAAGTATTTCATTAGCTTTTACTAAGTGTCTTATATATGCTCTTGAATAGTTTTTACAAGTATAACAATCACATTCTGGGTCTAGTGGTCCCCAGTCTCTTTCATAAGTTGCATTTCTTACAACTACTTTTCCATTCCAAGTCATTGCAGTTCCATTTCTTGCAATTCTTGTAGGAAGAACACAATCACACATATCAATTCCAGCTATTGCAGCTTCTATTAAATAGTCTGGAGTTCCTACACCCATTAAATATCTTGGTTTATCTTTTGGCATTTTAGGTGCTGTATATTTAAGCATTTTTAAAAATTCTTCTTTAGGTTCTCCTACACTTATTCCACCAATTGCATATCCAGGAAAGTCAAGTTCTATTAGGTCTTTCAATGATTTATCTCTTAAATCTTCATAAAATCCACCTTGAATTATTCCAAATAGGCCTTGTTCATCTGGTCTTGCATGTGCCTCTTTACATCTTTTGGCCCATCTTGTTGTCCTTTCCATTGATTGCTTTGTGTATTCATGTGTTGATGGATAGGGGCAACATTCGTCGAATGACATTATTATATCTGCACCTAAGTCGTTTTCTATTTCCATAACCTTTTCTGGCGAAAACATATGCTTACTTCCGTCTAAGTGTGACTTAAACTCTACACCTTCTTCTGTGATTGTACGCAATTCACTTAGACTAAATACCTGAAAACCTCCACAGTCTGTCAAAATTGGTCTGTCCCACTTCATAAAGTTATGAAGTCCACCCGCTTCTTTTACTATTTTGTTACCTGGCCTCAAGTATAAATGATATGTATTTGATAAAATTATTTGGGCTTTTACTTCTTCTTTTAATTCTTCTGGTGTCATTGATTTTACTGTTGCTTGGGTTCCTACTGGCATAAATACAGGTGTTTGTATGTCACCGTGTGGTGTATGTACTATTCCTCTTCTTGCTCCTGTTTGCTTACATTCGTGCAAAAGTTCATATGTTATTGGTTGTTTCATTGTTCCTCCTTCTAAATGTCAATGGGGACGGGCTTAATTGACACACTGATACTTCTTTTGTTTCCAAGACATCAGCGTGTCAATTAAGCCCGTCCCCATTGACACTCCGTCCCAAAAAACATCACTTATTATATAATTAACATTGCATCACCGAAGCTGAAAAAACGATATTTTTCCCTAACTGCTTCTTCATAGGCACTCATTACATAGTCTTTTCCTGCCAAAGCTGACACCAGCATTAGCAGTGTAGACTCAGGTAGATGAAAATTTGTAATAAGTCCGTCTATACATTTAAATTTATAACCTGGATAGATAAAAATTTGAGTATCTCCTTCTGCTTCTTTTACTAATCCATTTTCATCTGCAATGGTTTCTAATACTCTTGTTGATGTTGTACCGATTGATATAATTCTATTACCATTTTTCTTTGCTTTATTAATTTTTTCTGCATCTTCTTGCTTAATATAAAAATGTTCTGAATGCATATGATGGTCTTCTATTTTATCAACCTTAACAGGTCTAAAAGTTCCAATTCCGACATGTAATGTTACATTTGCTACTTCTATCCCTTTTTCTTTAATTTTTTCAAATAGTTCTGGTGTAAAGTGTAAACCTGCTGTTGGTGCTGCTGCAGAACCATCATATTTTGCATATACTGTTTGATATCTGTCTTTTTCTTTTAATTCTTCATGTATGTAAGGTGGCAGTGGCATTAGGCCAATTTTATCCAAAATTTCGTTAAATATCCCCTCATATTTAAATTCTACTTTTCTTGTTCCGCCTTCCATCACTTCTAAAACCTCAGCTTTAAGTAATCCATCTCCAAATTGTACCTTTGCACCCGGATGCAGTTTATTGCCTGGTCTTACTATACACTCCCAAGTGTCTCCTTCTATTCTGTTTAAAAGCAAAAATTCAATATTTGCTCCTGTTTCCTTCTTACCATACAGTCTTGCTGGTAACACCTTTGTGTTATTTCTTACTAAGCAATCTCCTGGCTGAAGATAATCTATTATGTCCTTAAATTTTTTATGTTCTATGTTTTTTTTAAGTCTATCTAATACCATTAATCTTGATTCATCTCTTTTTTCTATCGGTGTTTGTGCAATTAGTTCTTGCGGTAAATCATAATAAAAATCTTTAACTTCCATCTTTTTCCCTTCTAATTGTGTTTAAACATATTTCCTATATTTCTTTTTGCTTTTTCAAATATCTGTGCTATTTCTTGAAAAATGTTTTGTGGCTCGTAAAAAACATTTCCTAAATTTTGGCTTTCAATAAAATTTGATTCTTTTGCAGGTTTTAATTTATATACTATAGGGTCAAGTCCTATTAGCTTATCTCCTGCTTTTATATTACTTGTCATATAATCCGTATACCATGCTTTTAAACCTTCTGCCAATTCATTTTTATAGCCATACTTTTCATTATCGTGCAATGCAGGTATTTCATAGTCATATTCTTTTAATGTTCTTTCTAATGAGTGTAGAAATTCGTGTAAAAATACTTCTTCTGGAAATCTATTTATTCTTGAATCATATTTATACAAATAATTTCTTGCTTTATTTGAAAGACGTATATTTGAATATCCAACTCCATAATAATCCATTGAGCCTAAGCCAACCCAGTCTTTTACTTCTTTGTCGTCTAATTTAAATATTATAAAAATATGGTCATAGTCGTGTGAAGCAATTTCATCTTTTATTTGATTTTCTATTGTCTCTGGTGCAACATAATAGCCATATTCTTCATCATATGTTAGTGTATTTATTGGTGTATCTTTTTTGTAAATATCACAACTAGCTGTCATTTTGTCACCTGATAATGTTTTTGCTGCATTTTCAAATCTTTTTATTGTGCTTTGTATGTCTGATATGTCTGTATTAGATAATGTATAATTTAAGTTTTCTCCATTTACAGTAGTAGAAAGAGTATTAAATATGAAGCACGCAAATTTCCATTCTGTATTTTCTTCTTTTTTTCCTTCTTCTATTTTGAAATCTGAAAACCATGCCTTTCCTTTGCAATCGTCTACATACCCGCCGAGTCTAAATCCTACATTTACAGTTTCTTTATTTTTTGAATTAAATATCATTTCTATTTGTTGCCAATCTGTTGTACCTGAAATTGCCATAGATCTATCTGTTGTACCTTCTACCGAAATTTGTGCTCCACTACCATCTGATTTATTTTTTGACTCTACATCTGCAGTCTTTACCATACATGTTACTTTATATGGTGTATCTTTTTTTACTTGTATAGATTCGTAAAACATAGCATCATTATAATCTGGTGATTCTATGTTATAGCTTGCTTTATTGTTATATTTTTGTTCATTATCTCTAGTAAATACTGATGTTCCCATGTTCTTTTCACTTAGTGTAAAGTTGTTGAAGTCCTTGCCTTTATATATTTTAAATAATACAACTACAAATACAACTAAAAAGATTATTTCAATTATCTCAATAATACGTTTTTTAGACATTGTTTTCTCCTTTATTTACAGTACTACTATTATACTTGAAAATGAAAAAATGGTCAAGAGGAACTGCTGTCTTTTGGGACGGGGCAAAAAAACATCACCTATCCATTTATCATATTTATTAAACATTACGACCTTGTTGTCGCTTTCTTTCATTGAAGTTTAATTAATGAAAGGAAAGCTCCAGCCGACTACGCTTCGCTCCGCCTACGCGGTCTACATTTTTTAATAAATATGATAAATGGATAGGTGATGTTTTTTTGCCCCGTCCCAAAAGACAGCAGTTCCTCTTGACCATTTTTTTCATTTTCTCTCAAAGTCTACTTGTCTTAATTCCTTACTTGCGTTAATAACACGAACTTTCATCTTATCACCAATTTTAAAAGTTATTTTGGTTTTTTCTCCAATTAAAATTTTTCTATTCTCATCATATTCAAAATACTCATCACCTAAATTTTCAAATCTAACTAATCCTTCTACTGTATTTTCTAGCTCAACAAACACGCCAAACTGTGTTACTGAAGAAATAATTCCATCATATTCTTCTCCAATTTTATTTAGCATATACTCCGCTTTTTTTAGTTTGTCAGCATCTCTTTCAGCTTTAGTTGCAATCTTTTCCCTTTCAGATGATTGTGCAGCCCTTTTTTCTGCTTGTTCAAAATGTTCTTCTAAATAATTTTCGCTAACGTCGTAATTTTCTTCTAAGTATTTAGAAATAATTCTGTGTATAAAGAGGTCTGGATATCTTCTTATTGGTGATGTAAAATGACAATAATATTTTCCTGCTATTCCAAAATGTCCTTTATTCTCAGCTTCATACCTCGCTACCTTCATCGTCCTTAGCACTAGTGTTGATATAACTCTTTCTTCTTCTTTTCCTTTTACTTCTTCTAATATTTTTGCAAATTCTTTTGGGTAAACTTTATCTTGTGTTATTTTTACTTTTAGCCCAAAATTAAATAAAAATTTATTAAGCTCTTTAACTTTATCTATATCTGGATCTTCGTGTACTCTATATATAAATGGCGCTTCTAACCAATAAAACTTTTCTGCTATTGTTTCATTTGCTATTAGCATAAATTGTTCTATTATTTCATTTGCAAATGATGTTTCATATTTATGCACATCTATTGCTTTTCCTTCAATATCTAATATAATTTCACTCTCTGGAATATCTAGATTTAAATATCCATTTTCAGCTCTCTTATTTTTTAATATTTTTGCTAATTCTTCCATTAGTTTGAAGTCTTTTATATAGTCTTTGTATTTTTCAAGAATTTGTTTGTCTGAACCATCTATAATTTTTTGCACATCGTGGTAATTCATTCTTTTGCTAACATTTATAATTCCTTTGTACACATCTGAATTTACAACATTTCCATTTTTGTCAATTTCCATCGTGCAACTTAAAGTAAATCTATCTTCTCCTGCGTTTAAGCTACATATTCCATTTGACAGTTCTCGTGGTAGCATTGGTATTACTCTACCTAGCATATACACACTTGTCCCTCTAAGTAGTGCTTCTTGGTCTAACAAGCTATTTTCTTTCACATAGTAACTTACATCTGCTATATGCACATCTAAAATGTAATTTCCATTTTCTGATTTTGTGACTCTAACAGCATCATCTAGATCTTTTGCATCCTCTCCATCTATTGTAAAAATTACGTCTTCTCTTTTGTCTTTTCTGTATGGAATATCTTTTTTGTCTGTTTTTCTCGATACCCTTTTTGCTTCTTGAATAACATTTTTAGGGAACTCTGATGGCAAGCCATATTCTTTTATTATTGAAAGCATATCCACTCCTGCTTGATTTATGCCTCCTATTACTTCTATTATTCTACCTTCAGCTTTTTTTCCTTTTTTAGGAAGCTTTGTAATTTTTACTACTACTTTATGATTGTGCCTTGCTTTTCCAAACCCACTTTTGGGAATAAATATGTCTGTTCCTAAACTTTTATCATCAGGAATTACAAAGCCAAAACTTTTGTTGTACTGAAATGTACCAACCACAGTATCTGAGCTTAATCCTTTTTCACTTCTTTTATTTATGCTTTCTTCAAAATCTTTATTTATCATTTTTTTCCTTTCTTTTTTTTAATTGAAAAAGAACGCATTTTTTAACGCGTTCAATAATTTTACATTACATATACTGTTCCAAGTGCAATTGTTAAAACTACAAATGCCACTCCTAATATTATAGTCCATTTTGTCATACGACCTTCTTTGGTTCTTCCTTTATTTTGCTCATAAAAGTTGTCTGACCCTGCACCTGTAATTGTAGATGATAAACCTTCATCTCCTTTTGATTGCTTTAATGTTAGTATTATTAGTACTAAACATATTATAAAATAGACTATTGATAAAATTATTTTTACTACGCTCACTTATTATTCCTCCTAACGGTCATTGTTATTCTTGTACCAAAATATTGTAACATATAGTTTTAGAAAAATCAATTGTTTTGATAAATTTTTTATTCATCTTCGTTATATAAGCTATTTTATTTAAACTTTTTGGACCTGTCCCTAAAAGTTCATAAAAAAATAAGCGTAGTAACTTGAAACACAATTGCTAAAACAATTACTTTCATAAAATTTCCTAGCATTAAACTAAAGTTATATCCCTTTATTCCCATATTATTAATTTGCTCAAAGCCGTCAACTATTTTTTCTATTTCTTCGTCAGTACTCATATTAGCCTTTTGCATATAATCTTTAGCCAAAAATTTTGCCTTAATCATAGCATCATTTTCAAGATAAGCTCTAACAACAAATTGCACAAAGCCTAGTAAAATGTACATACTTAAAATCAATATTTTATCTGGCAGAAGTTTAAATATAGAAAGTATAATAGCAATTACAAAATACAAGTTGCACATATTAGTAAATATAAAATTAAACAGTATTATTCTTTTATCTTGAACTGAATGAATACACTCATGCGCAATTGTTTGAATACGTATAAAATTTGTTTGACTACCTGCAATTATTATTTTATCTGTAATTGCAATATATACACAATCTTTTGCTTCTTTGTCTTCTTCAATTTTTACAGATTCATTATTAAGCAGTTTTAAAATATCCTTGCAAATTTCTAAATTTGAAGGATATTTTTCAGCTAATTTATTTAATTCTTTATTCTCAGCAATTTGTTTTGAAACTTTTGGATTAAGTTTAAATATTATTGCAAGTAAAACTATTAAAGCAAAACAAATTGCTATTATACAAATAAAATTCATATTTACTCCTATTTTATTACATCTTCAACAGCTTCACTAATTATTTTATTAACATCTGCAAGCATTACATTAAATTTTAACTCTGCATCAAAAAAGCTTTTTACTTCTCCAATTTCAATTAGCTCTGCATATAATTCTTGTACTTTTTTTAGTTTTTCTTCATCTTCTTTTCCTGTTTGCATAGCACTTATTTGAGCTTCATATCTCATTTTTTGAAAGTCCATAATTTTTTCTTTTAAATCTGGCTTTAAGTCAATAAATTCTTTAGCTTTTTTATATGTCATATATTCTTCAGATGTTTTAATTTCTTGTGCTAATCTATTAGCTGTATCATATACATTCATTTAAAATCCTCCATTTTATGCATAACTTTCGCGTTTTCTAAATGGTAATAAATTAATAATATCATTATTTGTATTTCTCGTTCTTTTATTCTTTTGAGCGCGTTCTTGTTCAATTTGTCTTTTTTGCTTTTCAGCCATTGATTGACAAATTGCTTTTTGATATGTAAAATGTGTGTCTTGTGCAATTTTATTCCAATTGTAATTATTTCTAACTTTATTTTTTGCTTTTTTTACAACATTTGCACATAGTTGCTCATCATATAAAAGTTCTAGAACAGAATCTGCTATTGAATTACAGTTACCTGCATAGCTCTTCATTCCATTAACTCTATGATCTACTATTTCGTCTAATCCACCAATATCTGAAACTACAACTGGATTTTCTGAAAGCATTGCCTCTAATGCAACAATTCCAAATGGTTCATAAGTACTTGGAAATACTGATATATCAGCAGCTTTATACATCTTTTTCAAGTCATCTCCACCTAAGTATCCTGCAAAGCATACTTTATTTCCTAATCCTAAATTATTTGCTTGTTCTTTTAGTTCGTCAAGCATTCCTCCTTTTCCTGCAATTACTAATTTTGCATCATTATATCCTTGCAGAATTTTTGGCATTGCTGAAATTAAATGTTGCACACCCTTTTCATATACCAATCTTCCAACATAAAGTATTATTTTTTCATTGTCCATTGCATATTTTCTTCTAAAATTATAATCTCTATCTATTCCACTAAATAATGTTGTGTTTACTCCATTAGGTACGACATTTATTTTTTCATATGGTAAGCCAAACAGCCTCTGAAGCTCGTTTTTCATGTAATTGCTGTTTACTATTACTTCTGCTGCTTCATAAGTTAAAAGCCATTCTGTATCATTAAGATATTTTTGTAAATCATTGTGTATTCCACCATTTCTTCCTGCTTCTGTTGCATGAATTGTGGCAACTATTGGTAAATCATAGGAATTTTTTAATGTTTTTGCTGCATATGCTACCAACCAATCATGTGCATGTATAACATCAAAATTTCCTTTTTCAACTATTATTTGATTCGCTTTTGCTATCATATTAAAGTTCATTTGCATAACCCAATCTATTAGGGTATTTGCATTTATCATGTAGTTATTTACTCTGTATACTTCTACTCCTCTGTCATTCTCGTATTCCAGACTGTTTCCCTCATTATATGTTATAACAGTTACTTCATGTCCATCTTTTATTAGCCTGTGTGATAAATCATGTACAACTCTTGCTACCCCTCCTACTACTCTTGGTGGGTACTCCCATGTTAACATTAATATCCTCAACTTTATGGCCCCTTTCTTTTGTTAAAATTTCTCACAGCTATTTTATACAAAAAATCGACAAATGTAAATGGTTTTTTTACAATTTTTTTATTTTTTTTCTCCGTCCCAAAAAACAGCACTATGAGCAATACGCGCACAAAATTGACTCCAGCCCAACCTGGACATCAATAAGCCCAATCTTATACTTATAATCCAAATCAATTAGCTCCATAATAATTGTATGTAACTCATTAAGTTTAAAATAGCCTGCTTGAGTTTTATACTTATTAGCTAAAAAAGTTTGATTTGGCTTTAGTTCAAGACTAGGAATAATGTCTTTATTACTATTAACTGCAATTTTTGTTAAATACAATCTTTTAAAATGGTTATACAAAGTAATAAGAATTTTTTGCACAGGCTCTTTAGCATAAATTAAATTATGCAAAACCTCCAAAGCCTTAGCAACATTTTTTTTGCCTAAATTATCAGTCATTTCAAATACAATACTTTCTATTTTTTTTATAGCAAGTTTATCAATATCTTCTCTAGTTATTGTGCCACCTTCTCCAGCATATTCTATTAGTTTTCTAATTTCGTTTATTAGTTCTTGCATATTTGTGCCACAGCATTCGATAAAATATTGTATTGTTGCATTATCAATATTGACTTTATAACCATTGCAGATTGTTTTTATTCTTTTTTGTATTTGTGCAGGTTTTTGAAATTCAAATTTACATACTACTCCCTCTTTGTCTATAGTTGAATATAAATTGCTTTTACCCGCTTCTTCTTCAATAAATACAAGAATAACTGATTCTTTTATAATATCAATATTTTCTTCTATGTAATCATTCAGCTTGTCTCTAAAATTAGTTATACTTTCTTTTTGTTTTTTTGCACCTGTTTTAAATAAGCCCGTATTTCTAGCAATTATAAGTTTTTTTTCATAACCAAAAGCAGGTGTTTGAATGTCTGAAATAATATTTTCAATAGTATCTTCATCAATATTAATATAATTAATTCCTGCAACAATTTCTCCAAAGTGTTTTTTTATTTTTTTTACATTGCTGTCTATTAAAAAAGTTTCCTCACCAAAAAGAAGGTATATGCTTGCTAAATTTCCACCTTTTAGTTCCTTTTCTAGTTCTTCTATTTTTAGCATATATACCCTCTCCTTTTTATTTACCTAATATAATTCTAAATACCTCAGCAACACTCCAGCCCTGTGCTATTGCACCTTTTGGAAGATTTGGTCTTTTTGAATCATATAATTCTGAGATGTTACCAACACACCCTTCTTCTCTTAAACTTTTTTCAAATGTTTTATGAACCTTTTCTCTAAATTCTTGTAATTTACTTTCCAATTCTTCTTTTTTCTTCTTACCTTTTTGTGCATTAATCATGTTTTTTAATGAGTCATAATATAACCCAAGTAGCCATGGCCAAGTAATTCCTTGATGATAGCTCATATCTCTTCTAAAGCCATCACCCTCATATACATCAACATAGTCTTTTTCTCCTTTTGCCAAGGTTTTTAAGCCATAATTGTTTAATAATTTTTTTGTAACTGTGTTCAGAATATTTTCTGCAATTTCTGAATTTGGCTCTATTACCGGATATGTAAGGCTAAGTGCAAATAACTGATTTGGACGAATTTTATTGTCACCAAGCACATCAAATAAGCACTTTCTTCTAGCATTATAGAATTTTTCGTTAAATGAATTTTTACATTTTTTTGCTAATTCTTTGTATTTTTGGGCTTTTGCTTTGGTTTCAAATTTTTCAGTTAAATCTGCCATAATCATTAATGCATTATACCACATTGCATTTATTTCTACTGCTTTTCCATTTCGTGGAGTAAATGCAAAGTTTCCGTATTTAGCATCCATCCACGTATTTTGCGTATATTCAGTACCTGATACTATTAGGTTATCTGTGTCTAAATAAATATTATTGTCATCTATATCTATCCCTTTTTTATAGTTTTCAATAATTGATTTTAAATTCTCATATATTTTTTTCTCTACGAATTCGTAATCTTCAGTATAGTCTAAAAATTTTCTAGTTTCTTCAAATAGCAATAATGATGCATCTACGCTGTTATACAAAGGTCTGTTGTCATAACCTGAATAACCATTTGGAACTAATCCTTGTTTTATGTCTCTAACATAAGTTAATAGTAAGTCTTTTGCAATTTCAAATCTTTTAGTTACTAAAAGTAAGCCCTCGAAGGCTATTAAGCTATCACGTCCCCAATCTAAAAACCATGGATAACCAGCAATCAATGTATATAGCCTAAAGCTTGGTCTATACACAACAAAGTTATCTGTTGCAAGTATAAATTCTTTTATTAATTTTTCAAAATCTTGCTCTTTTTTATTCTTCTTTTCTTTATTTTCTTCTATTAATGATGAATTTTTTACTATTTTGTTTATTCTTCTTTTTTCAGCTTCTATTACTTTTTTTACATCTATTTTTGATATTGCTTCTAAAGAGCACTTAAATGAAATTTCTTTTTCTTCATTTGGCTTTATATCTATTTGGAATACACCAGTAACACAGTGATTTTCTTCTGGGAAGAATCCACGCTTTTCTTCTTCAACATAAAACATATTGTAAAATATATCATTATCGTGTTTTTGGTAAATTCCATCTGACATACTCATATATACTGGTGTCATACCATTTCCGTCTATTACTAATTTTACTTCTGCCTTATTTACTTCTTGCCTTATGTCAAATATATGATTTGTATTCATTGTATGAAAATCTCTATAATTTATAATTGGTGCTATATTTAGTCTAGCTTTTTGGCTACCATTTTTTATTTTATAATACACTCCAACTGTGTTTTTACCATACTCCATACAAATTGTTTTTGTGATTTCTATATCATTTATTTTATATTTAAATGTAGGTACATAGTCTTTTATAAAGCTTGTTTGATATTTAAATCCTTGTGATATGTAGTTTTTACATACATTTGTATATAAGTCAAATTTTTCGCCTTCGATTTCAATACTTTCATCTAATTTTGAAAGTATTAAAAATCTTCTTGCTGGTGGTGTAAATGGTGCAACTAGTAAGCCGTGATATTTTCTTGTGTTTGCTCCTATTATGCTAGAGCTTGCATATCCACCTATTCCATTTGTTATAAGCCATTCTTTTGTTAGTCCTTCTTCTAATGTTAATTGTTTTTCTTTAAATTCCATTTGTTTCTCCTTTAAATTCATCTTATGTTATTTACTAAGTTTACTATTTTTTAGTGTTCTTTCCATCTCAGCTTTTAAGTCTTCTCTTGTTTTTCTTCTTTTAGAATTATGGCTAGTATTTTTTATTTTTGTATTATTTTCTATTGTATCATCAGGTATAAGTCTATTTCTTACAGTACCCTCATTTTTTTCGCTGTGTCTTTTGGTTGATGTCTTCTTTTTAGCTTGTCTCTTTTTTCTGCTTGCTAAATTGTCTGATTCTCTAATTGATGCAATCCTTTCACTGTATTTATTGCTAAATTTGCTCTTTCCTTTTGTTTTTGTCTTGTCTTTATTGTTATTTCTTTTGCTGGCTTTTGCTGTTGCTCTTTTCTTTCTATTTATTTCTTTATCTGCTTTTAATTTTGTATTCATCATTAAATATTCTGGGTCGTTTTGTTTGTCTTGATAACGTAGGTCGTCGCAAATTAGCTCTATAATTGATGATGCAACAAGTCCTGAATCGTGTCTAACATATTCACCATTTATAACTGACAAGTTTCTTTTAAGGAATTTTATCTTTTTGAATTTGTTTTTTGCTACATCAATATCTTGTTCTACAAGGTCTGCACCTTCTTTATTATATTTTTTTATGAATTCTGGAATAACTTCTCCTGTATCGTAAATACAATAGTCAATTAACCCTTCTCCGCAATGTTCATAAATTGCATTTATATGGTCTGATATTGTGTATTCATCTGTTTGGCCTGGTACTGTCATTATACTGCTTACATATATTTTCATAGCTTTACTTTCTTTTATTGCTTTTGCTACACCACTTATAAGTAGATTTGGTATAATATTTGTATACAAGCTTCCTGGTCCTATTATTATGCTATCTGCATTTTTTATTGCTTCTATTACTCCTGGTGCTGGTCTACAGTTTGATGGTGATAGGTATACTCTGTTGATTTTTGTTAATTTGTCAAATACTACTTCCGGAATTCTTTCTTTTTCTTTTACAACATAACCATTTGCAAGCTCTGCACATATTGTCATTTCGTCTAGTGTTACTGGCATCACTTTACCTATCATATTTATTATTTCATTGGTTTTCTTTACTGATTCTGTAAAGTCTCCATTGATATTTCTCATTGTTGAAAAATATATGTCTGCAAATGATAGTCCAGCTAGTCTTCCTGCATTGCTGAATTTGTAGTTAAATAGCCTTCTTGTTTCTTGTTCATTTTGTGATAGTGCTATTACACTATTTGTTATGTCTTCTGTTGGCAATATTTGTAGTTCTTTTTGGAAGGCTGTTTGTCCTTTCCCATAGTCTGATACGGTTACTATTGCAGTTAAATTGCTCGTGTATTTTTTCATTCCTGAAAGGATTGTGTCTAAACCTGACCCACCTCCTATTACTACCACATTTGGTCCTTTGTCATATATGGTTTTGTTGAATATTAGTGAGTTTACATTTACATTGTCTTTCCCTTCTGTCATTCGGTCATCTGTGTTTTCTATTAATACCTCTAGCGTTCTCTTATTTATGAATATTAGGCCTATTACTATACACATAAAGCCTACTACAAATATTGCTGCAATTAGTGCTATTCTTTTGAAGGATATTTCTTGTAGCACTATTATTTGTGCCATTCCTTGGCATACAAACATTATTCCTACTAGGATTAAAAACATCCATCTTTTCATTTTTGTGCTTGATTTGAACCAATGAATAATTCCGTTCATTGTTATTTCTCTCCTTTTTTCTGCAATTCTCGTTTTAATTGGATGCTTTGAGTGATGCTTTGGGGACGGAGGAAAAAGTATCACTCAAAGCCACACTTGACTTGTGAATTGCAATTACATTATTTCAATTTCTAATTCGATTAATTTTCCCGTTATCTTGTAGACTTGCGCCTTGACATAGTCTATTAGGTCAAGTACGTCTTTTGCGGTAGCACCACCTGTATTTACTATGAAGCCTGCGTGTTTTGTTGATACTTGTGCTCCACCTATTTGGTAGCCTTTTAACCCGCATTTGTCTATTAATTCTGCTGTGATAAAGTCACTTCCTCTTTTGAAAGTACTTCCTGCATTTGGATATTCTAATGGCTGGTGTTCTTTTCGCCAACTTGCGTATTCTTCCATTTTTGCTTTTATTTCTTCTTGGTTTCCTTGTGCTAGTTTTAATTTTGTTTCTAGAATGATGTATTTTTCTTTTGCAAATATACTGCCCCTGTATGTAAATTGCTGTTCTTGGTTTGCTAGTGTGTGTATGTTGCCTAACATATCTATGTATGTTGTCTCGACAACGACGTCTTTTATTTCTTTGCCGTGTGCTCCTGCATTCATTCGTATTGCTCCACCTATGGTTCCAGGTATTCCTGATAGTTCTTCAAATCCTGTTATGCTGTTTTGCATTAGCATATAAGCTAAAGTTCCCATAAGTACGCCACTATGTGCTGTTACTTCAATATAGCTTTTTCCTTTTTTATTATTTGCTTGATTGTTTATTTGGCTGTCTTCTTGATGTTCATTGCTTGCATTTTCTTTTATATCTATATCTGTTAGCTGTGGCTTTAGTACTATTCCTTGTATGCCTTCGTCTCTTACAAGTACATTGCTTCCATTTCCTATTATGTGTAATGGAATGTTGTTTTTGTTTGCAATGTCAATGGCTTGCTTTATTGTTTCTATACTTGTTGCTTTTATAAAAACTTCTGCATCTCCTCCTATTTTGAATGAAGTATGCTTTGACATTGATTCGTTATATAAGATATTTTTCTCAAGTTCTTGTATGTTACTTTCTTTTATTATTTGCTTTACTTTCAAGTTTGCACCTCGCTTATTTTGTCTTTTTCTTTATATAAATTTCTTTGTTCCTTTATTTTTATAAACCATATTACTTTCGGGATGTACTCCTGTATCTATAATTTAATGTAATTTTATTTAATTAATATAGTTATTTGTTTATAATAACACCTGTATCTTTATATAAAGCTTCTCCCTTATTAGTGAATTTTTCTTTAGAATTAATGACTATTCCATTATCATAATTTACTATGTATTCATATTCACTTTCTTCTAGTCCTAAATTTTTTAATTCTTCTCGTCTTAATTCATAATATGTTAATTGTTCTGGTAGGGTAACTTTCATTTCATCTGCAATATTTTTTACTTCTGAATATTCTTTTATTGTTCCCACCAATGCTTGTTGTTCATTGGTTAATTTGTATTTTGTATATCTTTCCATTATAGCATGCTGTACCATGTCTAATTCTGTCCATAATCGGTTATCTTTACTTGCTCGTATTGAGTCTCTTCCTGCTTTTACTCCTATTGCACCTATAATAATTAATACTATTATTGTTATAATTAGTGCTATTAGTGTTATTCCTTTGTTCTCTTTTAACATAGTTTTTCTCCTTTGATTTTTTTACTTTTTTATCTTATCATTTATTTTATTTTTTTACAACATAAATTGCAAATAAATTTGAAGATTTTGTTTTTTTTTGTACTTGTTTTTGATATATGCTTCCTTTCTTTTATTTAATTATTTCGATTCAATTAATCTGATACAATTTTTTGCAAGAATTTTTACAATTTTTAGCATATTAAAAAATAGCAATAAGCTGTCAATCAGACTTCTCATTGCTATTGGGTTTAAAGCTCAATAATTTGAGCTAAGCAAGTGCACCTTACTTTTCTTCTTTTATCCCTAAGAAATTCTTAAGTATGAAGAAGAAAGTATACAAGTCATAATCAGAAATAATCTCAAATGTAAATTGAGAATGATCTTGATTATAGCATCCGTAGATTTTATCCTTTGGAAATCCCTCACAATACCAAATTCGTTCTGCAGGATTAAAAACTGCCATAAAATCACAGTCTAAAGGTATGTCTGATTTTATAGAAACGTTCCAGTCATAGAAATTATTCCTAAGTATTATTTCTATACCATATTCCTCAAGAGCAATTTGGTATACAGGTAGTGTTATTGAGTGTGAATAATGTGTAGAGATTACTTGTGGTTCAAATATAATCCATTCTTCATTATTTGGTCTAAGAAGTCTATTAATGTTATTACACACAAAGCATACTTTTTTGCCTAGTTCTTCTCTTGAACTTTGATAAAATGGTTCATTTACCCGAATCCATGCAGTAATATCTATAGGTAAATGAGCATTATAATACTCTCTGAGATATTTGATTATTAGTGGGTCTGTATATTGGCTTACCTCATAGTCTTCTGGATTGAAATCTTCTATGTACCTTTCCATATCTGCTAAAATAGCATAGTGCACTCGACCTTTCAAAATGTCCTCCTTTTATTGTCGAAGGTTCTCTTACTCGTTGCAATTGCAACATATAAGTATTTTAGCACATTTATCTTTGTTTTTCAAGCAGTGTATAATTGATTTGACGATTTTGTATTTTTTTAGTTGTATTTTGTTATATGTTTGCAAAAAGTCAACGTTTGTCCTGTTTTTTTGCACTAAAGTCTTTTATTTTTAGGAAATTTATGGTATAATGAAGATGTAGTTAATTTTAGGAGGAAGTTAAAATGGTATTTTTATTAATTTTACTTGCTATATTTTTTATTATAGCAATACTATCAATAAAGATTGTTAGACAATCTGAAGTATATGTAATTGAAAGACTTGGTAAATTTCATAAAGTGGCAGATGCAGGTCTTACAATTATAATTCCATTTATAGACCATGTTAGGTCAGTAGTTAGTTTAAAACAGCAAACAATGGATATTCCACCACAAGGTGTTATTACAAAAGATAATGTTACAATAACAATTGATACAGTTGTATTCTATCAAGTAATAGACCCAGCAAAAGCTGTATATGAAATTCAAAGTTTAAAAAAAGGTATTGAATACATTTCTACAACTGCTATTCGTGATATTATTGGTAAAATGGACTTAGATGAAACATTTACATCAAGAGAAGAAATTAATAGTAAATTAAGAATTGTTCTAGATGAAGCAACAGACAAATGGGGTTGTAATATTGATAGAGTTGAAGTTCAAGATATTAATCCACCTGCAGAAATTAGAGATGCTATGGAAAAGCAAATGAATGCAGAAAGAAATAAAAGAGCTTTAATTCTTGAGGCTGAAGCTGAAAAACAATCTGCTATTACAATTGCTGAAGGTAAAAAACAAGCAGCTATATTAGAGGCTGAAGCTGATAAAGAGGCTAAAATTAGAAGAGCTGCCGGTGAAGCTGAAGCTATAAAAGAAGTTGCCGAAGCTAAAGCTAAAGAAGTTCAAATGGTTTATGAAGCTATTAAAAAAGCTGATCCTGATGAAAAATTGGTTCAAATTAAATCACTTGAGGCTTTAGAAGAAGTTGCTAAGGGTGAAGCTAATAAGGTGTTTATTCCTTTTGATGCTACTACTGCTCTTGGTAGCCTTGGTGCTCTAGCTGATGTAGTTAAGGATGGAAAAGAGAAAAAGTAATGATGTCTTTTGGGACGGGGTAAAAAAACAGCACCCTGTCTCTTATTATATTTATTAAAAAATGAAGACTGCGTAGGCGGAGCGAAGCGAAGTGGATGGAGCTTCCCCCACCTTTTTTTAAAGGGTGGGAAGCGACAACAAGGTCGTAATGTTTAATAAATATAATAAGAGACAGGGTGCTGTTTTTTTACCCCGTCCCAAAAGACATCATTTTACCACTTCTACATCAATTTTCAAAATTTCTCCATTAATTTTACATTCATTATAATTTACTCTAGTTTCATTAAAGAAAATATTTTCAGCTAAAGTATCTTTTTTTATTGTATCTTCGAATTTCTTTATAACACCTTCAAGCATTTCATTTTCAGCAACATAAAGATTAATTCTATCTAATACTTCAAAGTCACAGTCTTTTCTCATATTTTGTACTTTTGATAAAATTTCTCTTAAATAGCCTTCTTCTTTTAATTCTGGTGTAATTGTCGTATCAAGTACAACACCTACTTCACCTTCACCACTAAATGCAAAACCTTCTTTTCCTTGCATTGTTACAAGTAAGTTATTTTGGTCAAGTGCAATTTGAGTTCCGTCTATGTCGATATATTCTACTCCACCATTTTTTACTGTATTTGCTAAATCCATTTGATTTTTCTTTGCTATTTCTTGTCTTATTTGTGGAATTAACTTACCATATTCTCTACCTAGTACTGGTAAATTTGGCTTAATTTCAAAGTCTACGTATTCTGACATTTCTGCTCCAAGTACAACTTCTTTAACATTTAGTTCTTCTTTAACAATATGGCTATAGTATTCTGGTAAAGTGTCAACTGAAATTAACATTTTTGAAAGTGGTTGTCTATTTTTGATATTAGCTGCATTTCTGGCCCCTCTACCTAGTTTTACTATCTTGTATGCTAAGCTCATCTCTTCTTCTAATTTATGGTCTATAACACTTTCATCTACTTCTGGCCATAAACATAGATGTACACTCTCAGGTGCAGTTTTATCTATTCCAACTACTAAATTTTGATAAATTTCGTCTGTAATGAATGGTACAAATGGTGCTGAAATCTTTATAAGTGTTGTTAAAACTTTATATAGTGTCACATAAGCCCCTATTTTATCATCAGTTAAAGTCTCACTCCAATACCTTTCTCTGTTTCTACGTACATACCAGTTTGATAATTCATCTGTGAAATTTTCTATTAATAATGCTGCAGAAGTAATATCATAAGC
Source organism: Clostridia bacterium (assembly GCA_017511265.1). GTDB lineage: Bacteria > Bacillota > Clostridia > TANB77 > CAG-508 > CAG-269. The sequence continues at coordinate 35,077 of JAFWKV010000029.1, forward strand.
TTCTAGCTTGCTATCGACTTCTTTGACCAATGTATTTAGTTTCGAAATTATCCATTTATCCATTATGTTTTCGCTTTTGAAGTTGCTGTATTTTAATGGATTAAATTGATCTATTTCTGCATATAAAACATAGAATGAATATACATTCCATAATGTTGATAGAAAGCCTCTTTGTGTTTCTTGTACATTTTCTAAAGAAAGTCTTGTAGGTAGCCATGGTGCACTACAAGTATAAAAATGCCATCTTGTAGCATCTGCTCCAACTGTATCTAATAGTGTAAACGGATCTACTCCATTTTTCTTTGATTTAGACATTTTTTGCCCTTTTCCGTCTAATACATGTCCTAAAACTATACAGTTTTCAAATGGTGAACGTCCAAATAATGCTGTTCCAATTGCAGTTAATGTATAGAACCATCCTCTTGTTTGGTCAACCGCTTCTGATATAAATTGTGCTGGAAAATGATTGTCAAACACATCCTTATTTTCAAATGGATAATGCCACTGTGCATATGGCATTGAACCAGAGTCGAACCAACAATCTATAACTTCCTTAAACCTTGTCATTTCTTTTCCACAATCTGGGCATTTTAAATGAACATCATCTATATATGGCTTATGCAATTCTATATCATCTGGGCAATCTACTGCTTTTTCTTTTAATTCTGCAATGCTTCCTATACATTCTTGATGTCCACATTCACATTGCCAAACTGGTAATGGTGTTCCCCAATATCTGTCTCTTGAAATTCCCCAGTCAATAACATTCTCTAAAAATTTACCAAATCTTCCAGTTCTAATTGTGTCTGGATACCAATTTACTTTGTTATTATTGCTTACTAATTCATCTCTTAATTTACTCATTGCAACAAACCAGCTTGCTTTTGGATAGTATAATAGTGGTGTGTCACATCTCCAACAATGTGGATATGAGTGTAAATGCTTTGCTGAACTAAACAATTTGTTTTCTTGTTTTAGCCAGTTTACTATGTCTTGGTCACAGTCTTTTACAAAGCGACCTGCCCATGGTGTAACTTCTTCTACAAATTTTCCTGATTTATCAACTAAGTTTATAAATGCTATTCCATTTTGTTTTGAAACTAAGCTGTCATCTTCACCATAAGCTGGTGCAATATGAACAATTCCAGTACCATCTTCTAAATTTACGTAATCCCCATGAATTACTTCAAATGCTTTTCCTTCTACTTTAGCAAATGGCATTAGCTGCTCATATTTAGTTCCCAGTAATTCTGTTCCAGGAAATTCTTTTTCAATTTCATATGGTGTTTCCTTTAATACTACTTTTAATAAATCTTTTGCTAATATATAGTTTTCATATTCTGGTTCCTCTTCTGTTCCAACATTTGCTTTAACTTCTACATAAGTATAAGCTTTGTTTACACATAATGCTAGGTTTGATGGTAATGTCCATGGTGTTGTAGTCCATGCTAAAATGTATTTGTTTTCCCCTACTACTTTAAATTTTGCAATACATGTTAGGTCTTTTACATCTTTATATCCTTGTGCTACCTCATGTGAAGAAAGTGCTGTTCCACATCTTGGACAATATGGCATTACTTTATGTCCTTCATATAATAATCCCTTTTCCCACATTTGTTTTAAAGCCCACCATACTGACTCAATATAATTATTATGATATGTTACATAAGGATTATCCATATCTACCCAAAATCCTACTTTGTTTGTCATTTTCTCCCAGGTTGAAACATATGTAAACACACTTTCCTTACATTCCTTTACAAATTTCTCTACTCCATATTCTTCAATTTGTTCTTTACCTGAAATTCCTAATTTTTTTTCAATTTCAAGTTCAACTGGCAATCCATGTGTGTCCCAACCGGCTTTTCTGTCTACATGATATCCCTTCATTACTTTATATCTTGGGATTATGTCTTTCATTACTCTTGTTTCTATATGACCAACGTGTGGCATTCCATTTGCTGTTGGTGGTCCATCATAAAATGTAAAATATCTTTCTCCTTTATTCATATCAAAGTTTTTCTTTATTACGTCTTTTTCTTTCCAAACTTTTGCAACTTCTCTTTCCATCCCCACAAATCCGTTGGGTAATTCAACTTTTTTATACATTTTTCTCCTCCTGTGATGTTTTTTGGGACGGGGCAAAAAAACATCAAATTTTTTATTAGTGATGTTTTTTTGCCCCGTCCCAAAAAACATCACTCAATACTAAACTCAGCTACATTTACAGTTTTAATAACAGGCGTATTATCATCTTCCAGAACAATAACTCTAAATGACTTCTTGTTGTCTCTTTTTAATTTAACTTGAGAAATGTCAAATAACATATTTGTACTAACATCCATTCCAAGAGGTAATGTTTTATTTTTATTGTCATAAAATACGCTATTTGTGTAAGCAATTGCATTAGTATTTCTTTCAAGATTTATTTTATATAAATTGATTCTGTTTTCTTCGCCTTTTATTGCTTTTTTTATTTCTTGTTCTGGGTTTAAATTAAATACGTTTATATTATTTTTACTTATTTTTCCGCCATTTACTGCTATATATATTGGTACATTTTCAGTTATTTTTATTTTTGGTAGTGCTGATTGTAAACCGTCTAATACTCTTTCTAATGCTAATTTGTAACCTAATTGTTTTGTATTTTTTGTTAAGTCTAAGATTTTGTATTTATCTTTTGGTTGTTCTCTGTGCATTTTTTCTGCTATTTTTTTAATTTTTGTATTATCATCTGCTTTTCCTGCAAAGATGTCAAAGTCTTCTTTTTCTTCGAGTTCATTTTCTTCTTTTGCTTCTTTTTTTATATTTTTTAATGCTGTTTCAATTTCTTTTGGAAGTACTGTGTTTCTTTTAACTTTGTTTAATATTTCTAATACATTGGTTGTTGTAATAAATATACTGTCTAGTTCTTCTGATGTAAGTTCTTTTCTTTGTTGCATATCCATTGCTTTTCCGAAGTCTTTTAAGTCTTCTTTATAGTTAAATATTTTACTTATTTTCTTTTTCACATTGATTTCTTCAATTTCACCTTCTGGTAAATTGGCTATTTCGTCTTTATTACTGTATTTCCAAAATTCAAATATGCTTTTCTTGTGGCTATCTATTTCTGCAATATATGCTGATGCATTTTCTATTTTTTTCTTCATATTTTTTATTTTTAGTTTTATTGCATTTATGTCCATTAATAGATTACGCATATTTGTTTCTTTTTTGTAATATTCCCCTGCTGTGTCAATCAATTCTTCAATTGTATAGTGGTCTTTTGGCTTTAATTTTTTTCTTCTATGTGCTTTATTTTGCTCTTTATTGTCTTTAAATTCATTTTCTTCTATTTTAGATGATTTTTCTTTTACTCCCTTTTTCTTTGATTTTTTGTTATATTTAAAGAAGTATTTCATTTTACCAAAGAATGATTTTTTGCACTCCAAAAATGTTGATATTTGCTTTTCTTTAGCTAGATACTCAATTTCTAGAAGTGATGCTTCTTCCTTTAATACTTTTAGCTTTTTTTCTAATTCTTCTATATCTTGATCTGCTTGAATATGTAAGTCTTCTGTGTCAATATATTCATTTTTTATAAATTCTGCTAAATTTTCATATTCTATTTTTTCATCATCAAAATAAAATTCAAGGCTTCCCTTTTTATCTATATTGGTTGTAAATGTATAATAGTGTGGTATTTCTGTTTGTAACATAAAAAGTGCTTTTATTAATCTATAAAATTCATTTGCCTCTTGTTTATTTTTTAATTGTACTTTATATGTGGTCTTGATGTTTTCGTATACCTCAGTTTCTCCAACAATTTGTATACTTAATTCATCCTTTTTATTATACACCTCATATACTAATGGCCAGTCTTTAGTAAATAACCATAAATAGTTTTCAATATCTTCAAATTGAGATTTTTTTAAATATGTGTTTGAGTAATCTATATGACTTATTGGTACAAATATTCTACTCATTTTTTTATTTTCTATTTTTTTCTTTAACAAATAAAAAAATGTTGAATAGTCTGAGTCTTCTGTCGGAACTAACATAAAATATTTGTCTGTTGCTTCTGAATAATATATTTGCCATAAGTAATTACCTGTATATTTAACTTTAAATGGCATATTTGTATTTAATTCTTTTTGCTCCTGTTCAATTTTTTCTATGTCTTCTATTTTTATTTTTTTTAGCATATTTAAAAATGTTGTATGTCTTACAATATTTTCTTCTTTTTCTGAGTCTAAATATGAATAAATAGGTCTTGCTTTTGAGTATTTATCTTTTAAGGCATCTAATCTATTTGTTGGTGATAAAATTATTTCTATATCTTTAACATATATAAATCTATATTGTTTGTGTTTGTTTTCTTCATTTGTGCCTATTGGTTTGAATTTTAAAGCTGCAAATTTTTTTAGGTTTTCTGGTATTTTATTTAAGTCTAATCCTATATATTTTAGCTTTTCTTCTATTTCATCATTTGTCGTTTCTTTTACTGCTTTTTTTCTAGGCAAAGTTTCTTCCCCCTTACACATATACTATTATTGACATTTTAACATACATATATTATCATACTTTTTTTTAATTGTCTATGTTTAGTATTAAAAAAGAATAAAAATATACCCCTCACTTTCTTTCTAGAAAGTGAGGGGCTGTTGGCTTACAAGGTAGTTACTGATATAGAGTCTATTACCTACCTTACCAAGCTTGCTTATGGGCATAGCGGATTGTCATAAATCCTGCCTCCATATACTGGACCCAAACCAAAATGGTGAGGTCACCATACTGAGTAGCCAAGATGGTGTAGCTTCCACCACCATTCCTGGTGCCAGGAATAGGCTGCATATTCGCTGCATCTTCCATTGTGAGGACATGTTTCCCATCGAATAGATGGGAATTAACGTAATTCTGCACCTGCAACGCTTCTTTTGGAGCCAACATAGCGTCCTCCTTTGACACTTGTCTCCTATGATGTTATACCCTTGATGTTAAAAGGAGTAAAACATCGCTTACACTTATATTATAGCACATTTTTTTAAAATAATCAAATTATGTAAATTTCTAAAATAAGGCATAAATTTTATAGATTAGTCTAATTGTTTAGTTATAAATAAAGAAAATCTGCGTAAGCGACCAAACGAGCTTTAGCGAGTGCTACCCTCGCAAGCTACAGACTAGTCATTTTAGTTCGTAGCTTGCAACACACAAAGATTTTCGTATTTATAACCAAACAATCAGACTATATAAAAATTTATACTTACTTATTTTCTATTCTTTAATTGTATTAATTTTAAGCAATTTAAAAATCTCTACTACAACTATTGGAGTAAGCACAAGTAATACTATTTCAAGTATATTTCCAGCAGGCAAAGCTGGTATGCTAAACATATCTCTTAGTGCTGGTATAAGTAGAATTACAAACATTAATGAGCCTGAAGCAAGTGCTGCCCACAATAGTTTTACATTATTAAATAATCCACCTGCAAACATTGATCTTTTGTTGTCTCTTACATTAAAGATGTGTACTAATTCTGCAAATGAAAGAACTATAAATGCCATTGTTTGTCCAACTTCTAGTTTTGTTTGCTCTAAGCTAAGCCCTGTAATTGCTTCATTTGTTGTTCCAATTCCTATCATAAATGCGGCAAGTGTTACAGCTCCTATTACAATTCCTTGGTAAATCATTCTATATGTCATTCCAGGTGTAAATACTCCCTTTTTAGGCTCAATTGGTTTTCTTTTCATGAGGTCTTTATTTGCTGGGTCAAATGATAGTGCTAATGCTGGTAATGAATCTGTTACAAGATTAATCCATAAAATTTGAATTGGTAGTAATATTTCAACTGATGCAACATTTGCAATTCCAAACCATTTTGCAATTAGCGGTGCACCAACTGTTGCAACAAATAATGCTACTATTTCTCCAACATTTGTTGATAGTAAATATAATATTACTTTAATGATGTTGTCATATATTCTTCTTCCTTCTTCTACTGCTGATACTATTGTTGTGAAATTATCGTCTGTTAGAATTACATCTGCAGCTTCTTTTGATACATCTGTACCAACAATTCCCATTGCACAACCAATGTCTGCTGTTTTTAATGCTGGGCTATCGTTTACTCCATCTCCTGTCATAGCAACTATTGCATCATTTTTTTGCCATGCCTTTACAATACGTACCTTATGTTCTGGCGAAACTCTTGCATATACAGAATAGTTTTTTACATTTTTTTCTAGGTCTTCATCTGTCATTTGTTCAAGTTCACTACCTGTTATTGCTTCATTTTCATTTTCTAATATTCCTAAACTCTTTGCTATTGCTGTTGCTGTAATTTTATGGTCACCTGTAATCATTACTGTTTTTATTCCTGCTTGCTTACATTTTTCAACAGCATCTTTAACTTCTTCACGTGGTGGATCTATCATTCCAACCATTCCTAAGAAGATCAAATTATTTTCCATTGTAAGCATTTCTGCTTCTGTTGGTTCGTGATCAATTTCTTTATATGCCATTGCCAATACTCTTAATGCATCTTTTGCCATTTCTTCATTTCTTTCATATATGACTTTTTTGTAATTTTCTAAGTCTGTTTTTATTTCTCCATTTATTGCATAAGAATTTGATACTTGTAGCAATTCGTCCACTCCGCCCTTTGTAAACACTATATATTTTCCGTCAATTTTGTTTACAGTTGTCATTAACTTTCTTTCTGAGTCAAATGGAATTTCTCTCATACGTGGCATTTGGTCATATATGCTTGGATCAAAGTCTAGGCTGAAGCTCATATCTACAAGTGCCGTTTCTGTAGGGTCTCCTGCTAGTCCATCATCTTTTGTTATTTTTGTGTCATTACATAACATACTTGCTAATACTAGTTTTTTTAATTCTTCATCTTCTACTTTTACGTCTTCAAGTTTTACTAGTTTTCTATTCCAAAATACTTTTTTTACTGTCATTTTGTTTTGCGTTAATGTTCCTGTTTTATCTGAACATATAACAGTACTGCTTCCTAATGTTTCTACAGATGGTAATTTTTTTATAATTGCATTTTTCTTTACCATATTTTGAACACCTATTGCCAAAACTATTGTTGTAACAGCAACCATACCTTCTGGTACTACAGCAACTGCCAATGATACAGCCGTCATGAACATTGAAAGTAAGTCTTTTCCTTGCAAAATACCTATTATAAATATAAATACACATATTGCAAGTGACACTATTCCTAAAGTTTTGCCCAATTTATTTAATTTCATTTGAAGTGGTGTAATTTGCTTTTCTGCTTTATTTATCATTTGAGCAATTTTTCCAACTTCTGTATTCATTCCTGTTTCTACAACAATTCCTTTTCCTCTACCATATGTAACTAAACTAGAAGAGAATAGCATATTCTTTCTGTCACCAATTCCTACTTCTTCTTCAATTTCAACAGCATCTTTTTCCACTGGAACTGATTCTCCTGTAAGTGATGATTCTTGGGTTTTTAGGTTTACAGCTTCGATTACTCTTAAATCTGCAGGTATATAGTCTCCTGTTTCTAATACTACTATATCTCCTGGTACTAGTTCACTTGATGGCACTACTACCATACTTCCATTTCGTACTACTTTTGCTGTATGGCTACTTAATTTTTTCAATGCCTCAAGTGATTTTTCTGCTTTTAACTCTTGTGCCACCCCGATAATTGCATTAACTAATACTACTATTAATATTATGATTGTGTCTGTAAAACCTTCGTCACGCATTACTCCAACTATTCCAGATACGATAGCTGCTGCTATAAGAACTATTATCATAAAGTCTTTAAATTGTGCTAAAAATCTTTGAAAAATTGATGTTTTAGCCGTTTCTTGAATCTCATTTAATCCATATTTCTTTTTTCTTTCTTCAACTTGCTCCATTATTAGACCTTCTTCTAGATCTACATTTAAGTCTTGCTTTGTTTCTTCAACTGTTTTTTGAAACCATTGTTTCATACACTTTTTCTCCTTTCTTTTGTAGTTGTCAATGGGGACGCTTTCGAAGTTGTCATTTAGAACCGTCCCAATTGACAACTAAAAATAAAAATAGACTCTTAAAAGAAATAGCCTCTTTAGGTATTTCTTCTAAAAGTCTCGCTTGCTTTAATGAAAAGCTTATTAACCAGATACTAATGTATCGCGACTGTTGATTAATAATTAAAAGCTACTCCCTTTTTTGGTAGCCCGTACGGGAATCGAACCCATGATTCCACCTTGAGAGGGTGGCGTCTTAACCGCTTGACCAACGGGCCTTAAACTTTTTATATTTTACCATAAGCTTTTATGTATTGTCAAGAGATTTTGAAAGAAGCTCTTGCAATCTTTCATTCTGTTTTGTCAAATACAAATAGCCAATTAAAGCTTCAAATGCAGTTGCATACATATATTCTTGTACACTTGAATTTTTAGGTAGATGATGATTTTCTGCATTTCTTCCTCTACGTATTATATCTTTTTCTGCTTCTGTTAAATCATCATATATTTTGTTTAAAATTTCTGCTTGTGCTCCAGCTTTAACATATTTTATTGCTTCTATATGTAATTTATGTGGTTTTAAGTGTGTTGTGTTAACTAGATGTGTACGTATAAATAATTCATATACGCAGTCACCTACATATGCCCATGTGAGTGGTGACATTACTTGTACTTCTTCTGTAGATTTTTCTAATTTTATAAATTCTTCCATTTTTCCTCCTTGTGTCAATTAAGCCCGTCCCCATTGACACACTTTTCTAATGTTATTTTTCCTATTGTTCCACTTCTAAATTCGTCTAAGATTATTCTTGCTGTTTTTTCTTCATCTATGTTTCCACCTGACATTATAGCTCCTCTTTTTTTGCCTATTAAAAGTACTATGTCATATATATTAACATTTTCAGGTTCGTCTCTATTTAGTATTTCTTCTACTTCTTCTGGCTTTATTTTATACCTTTTTAATAAATTTTCTCTGTAATTTTCTAGTAGATATTTTATTAAGTAATACGCAATGTCTGTTCTTTCTAGTATGTTATCTTTTATTGTTCCTGTGAAAGCTAAATTTAGTGCTACTTCTTGGCTTTCGAATTTAGGCCACAAAACTCCTGGTGTGTCTAATAATTCTATGTTGTCATTTATACGTATCCATTGATTTTGTCTTGTTACTCCAGGTCTATTAGCAACCTGAACTGCTCCTTTTTTTGCTATTCTATTTATTAATGATGATTTTCCTACATTCGGTATTCCTAAAATCATTGCCCTTATTTTTCTGCCTACTCTGCCTTTTTGTGCTAATTTTTCTAAGTCTTCCTTCATTGTTTGTTCTATAAGTTTTATTGCTTCTTTTATTCCTCTTCCAGTATTTGCATCTGTTAGTACTGCTGGAGTCCCCTGGGTTTTAAAATATTCTATCCATTTTTTATTTTGAATTTCATCTGATAGGTCGCTTTTGTTTAATATTATTATTTTCTTTTTTCCTTTGGTTATTTCCGCTATATCAGGATTCTGGCTAGATATTGGTATTCTACTGTCTAATAGTTCTACTACTACATCTATTAGTTTTAAATCTTCTTTGATTTTTCTTTTTGTTTTTGCCATGTGTCCTGGATACCAGTTAATATTAGTTTTATTATCGTTCAATTATATCACTTCCTATTTTTTGTCATACAAGCAGAATTACTTTATATTTAACTTTTTTTGTATTCTGTGTATCCTTTTAAATCTTTTTATTAGTTTTCAATTTACTGACATCAAATTTTTCTTTCTTTTTATTTTTGTAATCTACTAAATATTCTTTTAATGATTTAGTTTGCTTAAATGGATTCATAAAAGAATATTTTTCTTTTCTCTTATTTTGTTCATCTTTTATGTGCACTTTTAATTGTTCATATTTGACAGTAAAGTTGTTTTCTTTAGCATATTGTTTAATCTTACTATACAACTTACTTGAATAAAAATAGTCTATTATTATGAAACCTGTGAATAATCCAAGTGTGTATGAAAATGCTAAATTTTCTCCAAACCAGTCTAAAGCATGCATTACATAAGGAGCAAGTATAAAGTAATATACTCCTCCTATCGCAGTCCATATAGCACTAAAAAGTGGACATATTACTCCTTTATAGTTTCCCCATTGATTACTATAATCCCATAATCTAATATTATTTTTAAGCCCCATTAATCCTCCTATAAGTTCGATTAAAGTCATAAAAAGTCCCATTAATAAAACTATAATGATAGGATTCAAATCACTATCTTTAAATAATAAAAATATCACCGTTAAGGTTACTAGTCCAAATCCATATATAGGCAAATATGGTCCTATTAAGAATCCTGGATTAACCCATTTGCCATGAACAATCCTTCTGAAAAATAGTTCTAATATCCATCCTATGGTACATCCTATATAAAATATAAAAATAAATTGTAATAAAATATTCATTTAATTATAACTCCTTTAAAAAAATTTATTAAAATCCATTATATTTTAGCATAAACATAATTATTTTTCAAATAAGGTATTTGTATCAATAAAACACTCTAGCAGTTTCCCACTAGAGTGCCTTAATAGCTTAAGCAGTTAGGACAACAAGTCCAGTTATTGCAAAAGCTATAATGCATACACGGCGTATATGCACATTTTTTTTGTACTGGTTCTTTGCCATTACGGCAAAGCGCCAGTAGCCGTAGTAAGATGGCATTGCCACCTCCCTCCATTTGCTTTAGGCTTTTCCTGTATTTATTATTATACCATATTTTCCCAAAAAAAGCAAATTATTACTTATTCATCATTTTTTCCATAACAATAATAAACATTGCATGTGACCAGCCTAAGCCCAAAACCCAATTTGGTTTTAATGTACTGTTATCAATTTGTTCTCCTAAAAAGCTGTGTTTTCCAACAGTTTTTAAGACAAAATCAAATGTTTCTTTTGCTTTTTTCTTTTCTCCTTTTTCTAAGTAGTATAAGGTCATCCATAAGTTAGCAATTGGCCAAGGATTACCATTCATGTAATGGTCGCCCTCAAATCTTTGATATCCTCCTGTATATGTTCTTAATGTTAAATTGATTTTTTCTATTGTGTTTTGAACTTTCTTCTCTTTTGGTGTAAATACACTAAATGGAACGACACTACCTATTATGCTTATATCCATTTTTTTATCTTCTGTATTACGTACATATGATTTTTTTTCTTCATCATATAAATTATTGTTAATGAATTTTTTTATTTCTGATTGAAGATTTTCAATTTCTTTTACAGATTTATTTATTTTTTCTTCTTTTAGTCTATTTCCTTCAAAATTCGAAACACCTTTACCAAGTTTTTTATAAATTTTTTGAATGCAATCAAATGCCGCATATATACTTGCAAGTGAATATAAATGTATTCCTTCATTCATTTCCCATAAGTCATAGCTTATATGTATTTTTTCTTTATTTGCATATTTGCTATTTTCTATTTCTTTTTTTACTACATCATTATTTAAATCCGGTATTTCTAAATTTTGTTTAACATATTTTTTCAAAAATTCTATTGCCTTTTCACACATACGTAAATTGTCTTTTAAAAATTTTTCGTCTTTAGTATATTCATAGTGTGAATATACTCCATATACTACACTTGCAGTTTCATCTATTTGATACCCCCAACAAGGTGCTAATTTTCCATCTGTGTAAAATCGTTGTTCCCACATGCCATTTTTGCTTTGTGTAGTTTTGCAAAATATTTTATAAAACTTGTCTGTTTCTTTTGTCATTTTTAATATATCTAGTGCTTTTGTTATAAATACTGCATCACGTGGCCAGCAGTACGCATATCTTCCACAAAAATTACGTTCTTCATCTACTTCAGGAGCAGCTATAATACCTCCTGTTTCAGAATTCATTAATAATGGAAATAATAATATACTTCTTAAATATACTTCTTGCATTTTTTCTTCATACGAATTTTTTGGCTCTTTTATATTTAATCCATTATGATCTTTTACATATTTTCTCCAATATGATTTTGTTTTTGAATATTCTTTTTGTAAATCGATTTTTTTTATTCTTTCAATTTCTTCTTCTATTTTTTGAATTCCTTTTGTGTTTTCTGCAATTGATATACATATTTCAATTACTTTTTTCTCATTAGGTTTTATTGTACCTAAATCATAGCTTATGCTTGAGTCTTTTGACATTCCTATATAATCTTTGTCTTGTATTATACCACTTAATATTGTATCATTACTTCCATTTATTTGATGGCTTAATAGCTTTACAGATTTTGCAAATGTACTTACTGTGAAGTCATGTGCATATTGAATCATTCCTCCATCAATAACTTTTGCAGATACAAAGTTATTGTTATCTGATAATAATTCTGAATGTATAAGAAAGTTTAAATCAAGCTCTATATTGTTGTCATTAATAAATTCATATCTTCTAACTAAAATATCTTCTTTTAATGGCATAAAGTCTGTTTGTAAGATTTTTAACTTAAAATATGTGTTAGTAATTTCTGTATTTAAAATATTTGTATCTGTATCATAATATTGTTTATATGTGTTGTTTACATCTTCATGCAAATATATTAATGCAGAATCATTTACTTTAATTCCTGTATGATAAAAGTTTAAGTATTGTCTATTATCTCTACTTGGAAAATATAGTCTTTGTAATTCTCCTTTTAATGTTAATGTTGCAAGCATACTTTTATTTCCGATTATTGCTTCATTTAAATATTTGTTAATCATTTATATACTACCCCTCAATTATATTTACAATTTGTTTTTCTAATTCCTTAATTTTTTCATTAATTCTAAACATATCTTCATCTTTTAAATTAACATCTTCTACATCTTTTCTTACATATTCGTCCATATCTTTAAGTTCTTCTTTTAATTTATTTAGTCTCTTAATAATTTCTAATTTAATCTTCTTAGTTTTTCTAATATGAATCTTATCTGTCATTTGAATTTCATCACTTAATTCATAGGTTTCTCCTAAGTCTGGAATTGTTACTCCTATGTTTGTTTCTGTTAATATTTTATCTTTTAATACTTCTTGTGATTCTTCTTCTCCATGAACTAAAAAAATGTGTTTTGGCTTTTCAATAAATGAATATATAAAGTTCATAAGCCATTCTTGATCAGCATGCCCTGAATAACCTTCTATATATTCAATACGAGCATTTACTGCAATTTCTTCACCAAATATTTTTACCATCTTTGCTCCATTAACAATTTTATGTCCTAATGTTCCTGGAGCTTGATATCCTACAAAAAGTATTGTATTACTTGGATCCCATAAATTATGTTTTAAATGATGTTTTATTCTTCCAACTTCACACATACCACTTGCAGAAATAATTATGCAAGGTTCTGGGTTTTCATTAAGTGCTTTTGAATCATCTGCAGTAAGTGTAAACTTTAAATCAGGAAATTCTAATGGATTATCTCCACTTGCAATTAGTTTTTGTGTTTCTTCGTCAAATAAATTCATATTCTCTTTAAATACTTCTGTTGCAGAAATTGCGAGTGGACTGTCAACATATACTGGTGCTTTCATTATTTTTTCATATTTTCTTTGGAATTCTTCATCTTCCTTGTGTTGTTCTTTTAAATTATTAATTTCATATAAAATTTCTTGTGTTCTTCCTACTGCAAATGATGGAATGATTACTGTTCCATTTTTATCTAATGTATCTGCTACTATATTTAAAAATTTCTCAGCTTTATTTTGGTCTTGTACATGAAGTCTACTTCCATAAGTAGATTCCATTACTAAATAGTCTGTTTTGTCTATCATTGTTGGTGAATCTAGTAGTGGTATATCGTTATTTCCTAAGTCCCCAGTAAATACAACCTTTTTTTCTTCTCCATCTTCTTTTATCCATACCTCAATAATAGCAGAACCTAGCATATGTCCAGCATCATTAAATCTTACATGTATGTTTTCATCTATGTCGTAAATTTCATCATAATTTACTGGTACAAATAGTTCTAATGACTTTACCGCATCCTCTGCCGTATATAGTGGAGGTATTGGCTTTAAACCTTGTCTTATCCTTTTTTTATTTTTCCATTGAATTTCTGTTTCTTGAATATGTCCGCTATCTGGAAGCATCAAACTACATAAATCACATGTTGCTTTATGTGTATATATTGGGTTTTTAAATCCCTCATTGTATAGTTTTGGTATTCTTCCTGAGTGGTCTATGTGTGCATGTGTTAGCAGCATAAAATCTATTTCTGTTGGATTAAAACTAAATGGTTCATCATTTTCTAATTCCAATTCAGCTTTTCCTTGGTACATTCCACAGTCTACTAAAAATTTTTTTCCTGCTGCTTCTACTAAAAAGTTTGAACCTGTTACTGTCTTTGCTGCTCCTAAAAACGTAATTTTCATTTATATCATCCTTTCTTGTAATTGATTTTTTTGACACAACCCCGACCCAAAAATCATCGTCCTAAAAAAAGCAATTACATAAATAATTTTATTTTTTTATTCAATCGAACACTTAAGTCATTTTTATTCAAATCTTGCAAATCTAGTTTAATTATTTGATCTGAAGTTTTATCATCAAAAAATTGCATAAAAAAGTTTCCATTATCTTTATAAATTTTAATTGATAGTTCTTCTAAAGAAATTATACGTATTCTGAATATATTTTTCATTATTTCGTAATTTACTTCTTCATCATTTGCAAATTTTTCTATAATTTTATTGTTTATTGCTTTTTTTATAAGTAGTTGTCCAGTTGTTTTTATAATATTTTGTATGCTTTTTATTTCATATATTCTTGTGTCTAAGCTAAAAGGTAACAAGCAATAATATCTGTATCTATATATCAAATTTGTGATTTTTTGCTTACTTTCTGCCATTTCTATTTTTATTTTTAGACATTCAAGAAATAGTTTTTGAAGGTAAATTATTTTTTCTTCTATTTTGCTGTCCAAATCTTTAACAAAGGCTAGTTTTAAAATGTTATATTCTTTTTCAGTCTCTTCTTTTTTTATCAAGAAGTTTTGAGGTTTTAATAGCATATTGCATTCTTCGTATTCTTTGTATATTTTTTCTCTTTCCTCAATCATTATTTTTATCAATACTCTTATGCTAAAAATTTTTTCGTCTAATGATAGTTTTTCATTTCTCTTTAAGTATTCATTTTGTAATAGTTCTCGGTCATTTATTGTTGTATCTATTCGTAAAATTTCATTTTGCAATTTGTTTTTTTTGGTTGTTAGTTCTTCAATATATGCTTGTTTGTTATTGAAATTTTCAAGCATTTTTTCTAATTCTTTTTTTGATTTTTTTATGTCATTCATTATACTTGGATTTACTTTTATTTCCATCAATACTGAAAGTTCATTTAAACATTTTATAATATATTTTGCTCTTTTTTCTCCATAATTAATGCTTAATTGATTTTCAAATTTTTCTATATAGTCTATTATAGAGTCACCTTTTTTTATCCAATCTTCTATAAATTTTTGCCCTATTAAAATTAAAATATTTTGATATATTAAATTATACTCCAAGCTTTCTACTTCTCTTGCAACTGTAGTCCACGACCAACCATTAAATTCTCTTAATGGTTCTACTGTGTTTATACAATCCCCTATGTTTATTAAATTAGATAAAGTATTACTTAATAAGTAATACTTATCATTTACTATTTTTTCTTTTTTGTCTAACTTTGATATTGCATATAATAGTTTTCTTGCTATTGGTAAGCATGTTATTTCACTTCTTTTTTTATTTATAGTAAATGTTCTATTTCCTAGTAATTTACTTTGCTCTGAATTTGGTTTAACTATTTTTATTGTTTTACATTTTTGTTTTATTATAGTTATATAATTTTCAATATACTCTTCTTTGGTTTTTGCATCTTTTTTTACTAATTCGTAATCTTTATATGCTGTTTCTATTTTATATAATATTTCTAGGAGAAGACTTTTTGCATTTTCACCAAAGAATTTATTTTCTAAAACTTCCTCAAGTTCATTTTTATAATTTTTTTTAACAAATTTTTTGAATAAATTCTCTTCTTTTTTACTTTGCAACTTTCTTCTCCTTTCTTTTATTCTGTTTCAGTAGTAGTTTCACTTGTACTCATTTTCAATTCTTGCAATTTTTCCATTCCCATAAGTACTTGTCTTGGTTTGCTTCCCTGATATCCTGAAATAATTCCTCTTTCTTCCATTTGGTCTATAATTCTACCAGCTCTAGCATAACCAACCTTTAATTTCCTTTGAATAAATGATGTTGATGCTTGTCCTGTTTCAACAACTAAATCAATTGCCTCCATTAATAATGGGTCTGTATCATCATCTTGAGCGTCTTCTGCTAGTTCTTTTTCTGTTTTGTTACTATTTTCTATACTTTCAAGAATATCTTCACTATATGTTGCTGTTCCATTTGATTTTATAAAGTCAACAATTTTTTCAACCTCTCCATCTGAAACAAATGCTCCTTGAACTCTAGTAGGTTTTGGTGCTCCTGCTGGAAAGAATAGCATGTCACCTTTTCCTAAAAGTTTTTCAGCACCTGTGCTATCTAATATTGTTCTAGAATCAATTTGAGATGATACTGCAAATGCAATTCTAGAAGGAACATTTGCTTTAATTAAACCTGTAATTACATCAACAGATGGTCTTTGCGTTGCTATTACCAAATGCATTCCTGCAGCTCTTGCTTTTTGTGCTAAACGACATATTGATTCTTCTACCTCTTTTGCTGCAACCATCATTAAATCTGCAAGTTCGTCTATTATTACGACAATTTGTGGTATTTTAGCTGTACCACCTTCTTTTTCTACTGCATTATTATATCCTTGTAAGTCTCTAACACCTCTGCTTGCAAATAGTGTATATCTATTGTCCATTTCTTGTACTGCCCATGCTAATGCTCCTGCAGCTTTTCTTGGGTCTGTTACAACTGGAATTAATAAATGTGGTATTCCATTATATACTGATAATTCAACAACTTTAGGATCTACCATAACTAATTTTACTTCACTTGGCTTACTGTTAAAAATAATACTTGTAATAAGAGTATTTATACACACACTTTTTCCTGATCCTGTAGAACCTGCAATTAGTACGTGTGGCATTTTAGCTATATCTGCAATTACAGCTTGTCCTGCAATATCCTTTCCTAAAGCAACACTTAATTTTGATTCTGAGTTTAAAAAATTATCGCTTTCTAATACATCTCTTAAATGTACTGAAACTTTTTCTTTATTTGGTACTTCTATTCCAACAGCTTGTTTTCCTGGTATTGGTGCTTCTATTCTTATTGTTTCTGCTGCTAAATTTAAGGCTATATCATCTGCTAAATTAGCAATTTTACTTACTCTTACTCCTTCTGCAGGTTTTAATTCATATCTTGTTATAGCAGGACCAACAGAAACATTTTCTACTTTTGCTGAAACTCCAAAACTGTGTAATGTTCTTTGTAATTTGGCTGCTGTATCTGTTAAAGCTTTGGCTCCACCTTTTAATGTTTTCTTTTGTCCTAGACTTAGCAAAGTTAATGGTGGGTATTCATAATTTTCGTCTTCAACTGTAAGTGTATGTTCTAATTGAAGAACTTCTTTGGTCTTTTCTTCTTTCTTTTCTTCTTCTTGTTTAAATAAATTACTTTCAATTACATCTGGCGAAGATGTTTCTACATTTTTGTTTGTCTCACTGTCATTTTTTAACATTTCACTCACTTTTTGTGTGAATTTCTTTGGTTCTTCATGGTTCTCATCTAATACAGCACCATTCAGGTTTATTTTTATTTGTTCATCTTCAGTTTCATCTAAGGCTATCTCTCTTGCTATGCGTTTTTCTTCTCTTATACGATTTCGCTTATCTTTTGCTTGTTCTTTTTCAGCTCTTCTTTCGTCTTGAAGTTGCTCTCTTCTTTGTATCCTTTCTTCTTGTATTTCTTCTCTTTTTTCTGCATATTGTTCTAATAATACCCCTAATTTTTCAGATAGATTTATTTCAAAGGTTATTGCAAATAGAATTATAGATAAAATTATACTAACAATTGTTGCTCCCAATTTTCCAAAAAGTTTAATTAATGGAACAGAGGCTAATGCCCCTAATGCTCCTCCTCCAGCATTTTCTTTTCCAAGATTATATGCATTTTGGGCAACAACCTGTAGATTATCTTTTACATCTAGCTTACCATTTCCAAATTCAAAACTACTAATTAATGTTGCAATACATATTAGTAGCAAAAAATATTTAGCTAATTTTTCTCCTAACATTTCTGTTTTACTACTTGATACTTTGATTGTAATAATTAATGTTCCCACTGGTAAAATATATTTTAGCCAGCCAATCATTCCACCTAATAAATCACTTATACTTTCTCCCACATATCCTGATTTTGTGTATACAAGTACAGCAATTATTATACTAAATATTACGGTTCCCAAAGTCATTAAATCTATACTTTGTGTTTTTTTGGTTCTTTTTTTATATTTTCTTTTTGCTGCCATTTACAACATCCTTTCTGTTTCTTTTAATTAAAACCACAAATTGGAGGTCTGATTTTTTAAGACCTCTGACCTCCAATTTTATTTTAACTCTTTTCTACTATTTTGTATTGTTTTTATGGTATCTTCTAAAGATATCTGCATTAAGTTCAAGGCTTCTCCCATATTCTTTTCTAAATTCGATAAAGTATTTGAAAGAACCTGCTCAGTTTCTTCTAATAAATTGTCAGCATAGTCTTTTGTTCCTTTTGAAATCTCTCTTGACATTTCATTTGCAGTTTCTATTATTTCTGTTTTTTGATCATAAGCCTTTCTTGTTATTTCATGTTCATCAATCATAGATATTATTCTATTCTCTGCTTCTTTAACAATATCATCTGCTTCTTTTTGAGCTTCTACTAAAATACGTTGTCTTTCTTCTTTTACCCATTTGGCCTGTTTTAATTCATCAGGAAGTTTTATTCTAATTTCTTTTATAATATCTAGAAGTTCGTCTTTATCAACTATTCCTTTCGCAGAAAATGGTACATTTCTGGCATTTTCTATAATATCTTCTAAAGTTTCTAATAATGTAAAAATTTCCATTTTTATCCTCCCTTTCGGCACAAGTTATTTTTTTATGAAAATAACTGTTACTCTGCCGTATTTCCTTTTGTCTATTCTGTAATTATTTAAATTTGTAATTTCATCAATTATTTTAGAATTATCAGTTTCAACTATTATCTTTGTATCATCTTTAATTATATTTAGTTCTTCTGCTAATTTTATTGCTTGTTGTATAAAATCCGTTTTATAAGGTGGGTCTAAGTATATAAAATCAATTTTTTCATTTGCTACTCTTTTTAAGCAATCTTTAAAATCTATATTATATACTTTTACTTTTTCTTCTAGATGAGTTTTTTCAATATTTTTATTTATTATTTTTATCGCATCTTTTGATTTATCACACATAATTACTTTTTGAGCACCTCTGCTTGCAGCTTCTAATGCGACTGCTCCACTACCTGAAAATAAATCTAAAAAAATCGAGTTTCTTATTTCATTTTGAATTATATTAAATATTGATTCTTTAACTCTATCTAATGTTGGTCTTGTTTGAATACCTTCTAGTGTATATAATTTTGTTCCTCTTGCTGTTCCACTTATAATTCTCATTCTTTTACCTTTCTTCTATTATATTTTATTAGTTTATTTTGTAAAGTCAATAGTATTAACAAAAATGTAATATATATTTAATAGTTCTGTAATATTTTTACTAAATTGTAATATTTTTCTATGTTTTTTGTCATAAAGCAATAAAAAAAGACTATTCATAATAAAATAGTCTTTTGTAAAATTTAGTCTTTATTTACTTCTTTTAATAATTCTAATTGAGAAATTAATAATGATTCCATTTTTGCTTTGTATACATCAAATTGCTTAGTTAATTCCTCTTTTTGTTGTTCTTTAGCTGCTACTTCTTGATTTAATTTATTTACAGTATCCTGTATTGAAGATTTTGCTTCAGCTACAATTTGATCTGCTTGCTGTTTTGCTACATTTTTAACTTCTTCAGCAGTTGATTGTGCCATAAGTAATGTGTTTTGTAATGTTCCTTCTATAGTTCTGTATTTACTTAGCGCATCTTCTAATTCTTCTATTCTTCCTTTTTGTTCAGTTAATTCTTTATATATTTTTGCATAATCTACAGATAAATCATCTAAAAAATCGTCAACATCTTCTACACTGTATCCATTCATCATTTGTTTAGAAAATTTTTTATTTTCTATGTCTAATGGTGTTATCATTTTGGATCCTCCTCTGTATTAAATTAGTTAAGGTTGTTATTTTTCAACCATGAAACAGATAATTTACTTTTAATTTCTTCTCTGGCCATTTCATTTGTAATTTCATAGTTCACTGGTGCAACTAGAAATATTGAATTAGATATTTTTTGAATATGTCCATCTAATGCAAAAACTCCACCACTTATAAAATCTACTATTCTTCTAGCAGCTTCTTTATTAACATACTCTAAATTTACAATTACAGATTTCTTTTCTTTCAAAAAGTTACAAATTTCTTCAGATTGTTCAAAAGTTGTTGGTTGTGAAATAACCATTCTAACTGATTGTGATTGTGCTTGTGGCATAGCCACTACTTTTTTTCTATTTCCAAAAATTTTTCTTCCATCTGTTTCTTCTTCTACATTTTCGTATTCTTCATCTATATAATCTGCTCCATCTTCATATTCTTCCTCTGCTTGATCTCCCATTCCAAAAATTCCCCAAACTTTGTCCATTATTGCTCCTGTCATGAATAAAACCTCCTAATATTTAAAATCTTTTGTTTTGTTGTTTATAGTATCTATCTTTTTTTTACAATTGTCAATAGTTTTTTAAATTGTCTTACAATTTTAATATTTCTGTAACATTTTTGTAATATTACTCTACTTTTTCTAAATTAGGATTTAATAAAATTTCGTCATAAAGAGATATTTTTTTGTAAGATGATATTTCTTGTGGATTATATCCTAATTCTTTCAATTCATCTGTGGTATATGATGTTACTATTGAATAATTATCGTTTTTTCTTAAAACTTTTACTAGTATTTTATTTGAATATCCTGCTCTACTTCTTACTACATATTGCAATCCATTTTGTTCAATAATAGCTTGATTTGGAACTTTAAGTCCTGCATAACTCCACCATATTAAATTAAATGAAAGTTTTCTATAATTTATTAATTCATCTGTTAATTCTTTTGTTTCTAATACAATTATATTATTGCCAGTATCTTCTGGTTTTATATATTTTATTTCGGCTGCAATTTCTTTTTCTTCAGAAAATGATACTTTTAATTTATCTCCTACTTTTGCTTCTTTTGCCTTTTCAGAATTTAAAATTGTAACAATATAACAAGAAAAATTATCAATTACTTTTCCAGATTCATCACTGGTTGCTACCATTTTTCCTGTTTTTAAATTTAAATTTTGTAAATAGCTTTCACTTAAATATGTAAAATCAACATTTGCTAATGTTTCTTCTAGTCCATCAACTCTATATGAAACGACCCCACTATTCGGAGCTTTTACATATTCTGACCCTGAATTTAATTGATTTTCATATTTGCTTCTTTCTTCAATTAGTTCTTTTATATATGAACCACTTGGACTTAGTTCACCTGCCATTTTTGCTTTTTTTGTAACTAAATCACCTATTTGTTTCTTAGATTCAGTAATTTCATTAAGATTTGTTAGTTCATTTAGGTTAGTAATTTTTTCATCAATTTGTCCTTCTAAGATTTTTAAATCTGAACTATATATATTTGTGTTTTCTTTTGCTAATGCTTCTTCTATTTTTCCATCTAATTCTACAATTTTTTCCTTTAATTCTTCTTCATTATTGCTGTAATATCTAAAAATAGACTGATTATTTGCTACTTTTTCTCCTTCTATAGCTATTTGTTCCATTCCATTTTTATAATTTTCACCTTTTACAACTGCTTCTTTCCTTATTACATATCCTTCAGCAATTTCTTCTAAATACAGTGTTCCCTTTTCTACAGTAAATGTATCAGTTGGTTGTTTAACTAATAAGTATGCTGTATATAAAACATATATGAAAATTAAAGTTAAAGCTATAGTTACAAATATTTTATTATTCTGTTTTACTTTGCTTTTATTTTTCAATTTATACCCTCCAAAATAATATTAATATTATTTTGTATTTCTTCTGTTCCATCAAGCCATATTGTTTCTTTGTTTTTTCTAAACCATGTTAGTTGCCTTTTAGCATATCGTCTTGTTTGCATTTTTATATTGTCACACATTTCTTCAAAAGAGTTTTTTCCATCTAAATACTCTGCAACTTCCTTATATCCAAGTCCTTGCATTGCAGTTGGAAATTCCGAATATTTTTGAAGTAAGTCTTTTACTTCTTGTACTAATCCGTCTTCAATCATAAAGTCTACACGTTTGTTTATTCTATCATATAAAATTTCTCTGTCCATATTTATTGCATAAATTTTAAAATTATATTTTACTCCATTTTTTCTTGATTCTCGTTCTAATTCTGTTTTTGTCTTTCCTGTTGATTTATATATTTCTAGAACTCTCATAATTCTTTTTTTGTCATTTATGCTTATCTTTTTCATTGCCTCTTCGTCAATTTCTTTTGCTTTGTTGTATAAAAATTCTAGTCCCTGTTTTTCAATTATTTGTTCTAATTCTTTTCTATATTTCTCGTCTACTTTAATTTCATTATATTCTATTCCATATATTAAGCTATCGATATATAATCCTGTTCCACCCACTAAAATTGGCTTTTTATTTTTTGACAGTATTTCTTCAATAGCAAGTATTGCATCTTTTTTGAAATCTGCTACACTATATCGTTTTTCAGGAGATACAAAGTCTATTAGGTAGTGTTTTATTCCTTGCATTTCTTCTGGACTTGGTTTTGCTGTACCTATCGTCATATCTTTGTATATTTGCATTGAATCGCAAGATACTATTTCACCATTAATCTTTTTTGCAAGTTCTATTCCTAGTTTTGTTTTACCTGATGCCGTTGGTCCACAAATCACTATAACATTAGGTTTATCCACTATATACCTCCTTTTATTTATTATTTATCATATTTATAATTCCTTGTTGTGTACTTTTAAAATATGAGTATTCAATTATCAAAATTATTATAAAAAGAATCACGAATGCAATTAGTTTTTTATTAAATTTCTCTCTTGCAATTTCATTTGTGCTTATTTTCCCGATAATGCTGGCCAGATAAGGCATTGTTAGTAATCCATTAACAGGTATAAATACAGCTAATAACATATTTCTAACTTTTCCTATCATTTCTTCATTTTCATAATTAATACCATTTGATGATATATTAAATATAATTAGTGTTATTATGTACATTATAAGTAATCCTGTTGCAATATATGCTATTTTTACTTTGATGTCATTTACAAAACTTAATTTATGTAATGAAAATACTACTAACAATATATATAGTATTATTGTTATTGTAACTATAAGTACTATCACTGCTTATGCCTCCTATTTTCTTGCAAATTTTCTTTCTAAATCATATTTAGTCATTTTAATCGCAATTGGTCTACCATGAGGACATGTGAATGGATTTGGTAATTTTAATAATTCATTTAGCAATTTATGTACCTCTTCCTCACTTAAATCCATTCCAGCTTTTACTGCTGCTTTGCATGCTACTGTTGCAATAAATCTTTCTTCTATTTCTTGTTTTGCTGTTCTTGCTATTGAATTTATTTCATCTAGTGTTTCTAAGAATAGTTCTTTTGTGTCTAAATTAATACATATTTCTGGAACTCCTGATAATTTTATGGTATTTTCTCCAAATTCTTCTAATACAAAGCCTGCTCTTTCAAACATTTTTATATTATCTCTGGTAATATCCATTTCTTTATGTGTTAATGTAATAACATCTGGAAGTAGCATTAATTGTGAATTTTTTGATACTTCTCCACTATAATAATTATTTTTTACCTTTTCATATAGAATTCTTTCATGGGCTGCATGTTGATCAAACATATACAATTCTTTGTTCATTTCTAATATTATATAAGTTTTAAATGCTATTCCAATATATCTATATTCTGGTGCTTGTTCTTCTTCTATTTTTTCGAAAATTGATACTCTATTGTCTTCTGAAATAATGTCATATGCACTATTTACTTTTTTAGCATCATCTTCTTCAGTATTTATATCTTTTTCTTCTTTTTCTATCTCTGTTTCGTCAATTTTAGGCATTACTCCAAATGTTTTATAGTACATTTCTTTAAAGTCTAAAGGCATTTCTTGTTCTGTATTTTCTAGCATTTCATCTATTTTGCTCTTTACCTCTTCCGCTTCTTTTTGTAATTCTTCGTTTTGAATAGTTTCTTGGGCTTCATTTACTTCTTCTGCTTCATTGGTTAGAATTGCTTCAGCTTCATTATTTAATTCATTTTGTTCTTCATTTTCATGTTCATTTTTCATATTAATTATTGCTTTTGGCAATTCATCTTCACTTGTTTCTGTAGTTGTAGTATTTTGGTTTAATTTATTGATTTCGTTGTTTTCAATTACTGCATTTTCTTCATTTATCTCTGTTACTACATTTGAATCTGTTTCGTTAGTTTCAAGTTTTTCTTGTGCTTTTAACACATACTCTGTTTTTTCTTCTTCAACATCTATATTACTTTTTTCTTCTTCATCTTCATTAATTGTATATCCAAATTCTTTTTTAGCATTGTCAACCTCTGCTTGCATTTTTTGTTGAAGTTGCTTTAGTTGTTCTAATACTTCAAATGTATCAATAAATTCTCCTGTTGTTTTTTTACTTTCTTCTTTTGGAGTTTTTGTATATTCTTCCTTTACCTTTTGATTTTCTTGTATATTAATTTCTTGTGCTTTTTCTTCTTGTTTATGTTCTTCTTGTTTATCATTATATATTTGGGAAATAATGTTATCTCTTTCTCCTATGTCATTTATTTCTTTGTCGATTTCCTCTTTTTTCTTTTTCCTCCAGCCAAATAAACCTCCTGCTCTATCTTCTTTATGTGGCTTAATAACTTCAGGCAATGTATTTTCAATCTTTTTATGTTCTGGTTCTTTTGCAGTATTAGCTACAAGTTCACTTTTAAGTAAAGCATCTTTTACTGTATGGTATATTGCTTTAAAAATTTTGTTTTCTTCTTCAAATCTAACTTCTAATTTTGCTGGGTGCACATTTACATCTACTTTACTTGGATCTAATTCAATATTTAATACTACAAATCCAAATTTACCAAGTGGTATCATTCCTTTGAATGCTTCAGCTACAGCTGCAGATAATGTTTTGTCTTTTATATATCTTTTATTAACAAAAAATATTTGCCTTGACCTGTTTGATCTTGCAGTTTCAGGTTTTCCAACAATTCCTTTGACTTTAATATCTTCATATTTATACTCGGTTGTTATTGCAGCTTCTGCTACATCTTTTCCATAAATACTATATATTACACTTGATAGCTTTCCATCTCCTGTTGTTTGAATTATTGTTTTTCCTGTATTTATAAATTTAAATGCTATTTCTGGATGTACTAATGCACTATGTGTTATGACATCTTCTATGTATCCTGATTCTGTATAATCCTTTTTTAAAAATTTATATCTTACTGGTGTATTATAAAATAGGTTGTTTACTGTAATTATTGTACCTGTAGAACATGCAGCCTCTTCCTTTGTTAATATATTTCCACCTTCTACAACTACTCTATATCCTTCACTTTGAACTGCTGTTTTTGATACTAATTCAACATTTGCTACTGCTGCAATACTGGCTAATGCTTCTCCTCTAAACCCCATTGATCTTACTGTTTGTAAATCATCAGCTTTCCTTATTTTACTTGTTGCATGTCTTTCAAATGCCATTTCTAAATCATCTGCCGCTATTCCCATTCCGTTGTCTACTATTCTTATGTAAGATATTCCACCATTTCTGATTTCTACTGTAATATTATTTGCTCCTGCATCTATAGAATTTTCAATCATTTCTTTTATTACTGATGCTGGTCTCTCTATAACTTCTCCTGCTGCTATTTTGTTTATTGTTAGATCGTCTAGTAAAACTATATTTCCCATTTTTAATCCTCCAATTTTTATTACATATTACAGTATGAATTATATCATTAACTTTTCTTTTTTGTATAGGGTTTTTATAAAATTTGTAACAAAAATTTTATGAGTTCATATTATATATCATACAAAAGATTTACGAAAGCTACTTATCAATATGAAGGGAGGTAAGTTTTATGCCTGAGAACAGAGGAGGATGCGGTTTTGGTTTTGGTGATGACTGCAGTTGGATAATTATCCTTATAATAATATTATTCTGTTGTTGTGGTAACAACAGAGGATGTTGCTAATTTGACATAAAACAAAAGGTGTTGTAATAGAAGACTTTTATCGCAACACCTTTTGTTTTGTCTAATTATAATATATAATTAAGATGGCACTCCTTAAATAAGGAGTGCCTTTAGCAGTGATTGTGCAATATATTTTAGTAAATAGTTACAACTGTTCCAGCTGGCAAAAGCTTAAGAATTTCTATCATGCTCTTCTCTGCTACAGCTACACATCCTCCTGTATAATGGTTTGGATCTCTCCAAACATGTAGAAAGATTGCATTACCCGCATAAGGAGCACATCCCTTATTATATCCTAAGTCAATGAAGTAGTCATATACACCAGGATAATCAATAAGGTGCTCATCCTCTGAGTAGTCAGCTTCTGGTTCATCACTCTTGTAAATTAACTGATTGTATTTTGTGCCATGATTTCCTGTAGCACACCAATACATATCTTCTGTTACTTGAGTATATGGAAGCAATGCTCCAGGATTTTCTTTAATTCCATAAGCTTCTCCAATAACCCATGTCCCAAGTGGTGTTTTTGTATCACCTTCGGCATGTTTTCCAGGTCCATTTTCTCCAATTACAGCAGGACAATTAAAGATAGGAACATATTTTCCATCTTGTGCTTCATAAATAGTGATTTCAGCATATATATCACTAGTACACTTTATACCAAGCCGAATCTCACCATCTCTCTCCTTTGAAATTGGTTGCCCAAAGAGTGTTTCTTCATACTCGTCTTGAGTACAAATATCGTTGTTTGTTATGTACCCTTCCTTGGTTTCGTTCCCTGTAGGTTCTGTCTCTATGCCCTTGTTTTCTGCACATGCAGAAAGACAAGTAGTAACAAGTACTAACATGCAAAAGATTGTTGCGAGTTTTTTCATTGTCTGTCCTTCTTTCTTTTTTTGCTATATAGCACAATCACCACTAATGCAGTATGTAACTATTATAATATTATCATATCCGTGATATTATGTCAAATAGTTTATTTGGTAAGAAAGTGTCAATTTTTCGCAAAAATAATAGAGTATCAAACTAAAAAACGATTGATACTCTATGTCCCCATTTGGTGCCCAAGGTGGGACTCGAACCCACATGGTTTCCCGCACGATTTTGAGTCGTGTGCGTCTGCCAGTTCCGCCACTCGGGCAAATACAATAATTATATTAACATATTTTTTTACAAATGTCTATACAAATTTTGAAATTCGTGGCATAATAGATTCAAAAGAGGTGCAAATTAATGAATAACATTTATTTAGAAAAATTAGAATATTATAAAATTTTAAAAATCTTGTCAGGATTTTGCAAAACAGATTTAGGTAAAAATACAGCTTTAAGCTTGTTACCATCTTCTAATCAAGAAACAGTAAAGTATAGCCTTACTCAAACTTCAGAAGCTTTAAGCTTAATTAATAGATTTGGCATTTCACCTATTTCAGAATTACCAGATATTACAGTATATTTGAAAATGCTTGATAGTGCAGGTTTGATAGGCATATCAGGAGTTTTAGATTTAGCAAAAGTTTTAGAGCAAGCTAGAGATTTGAAAAATTATTTTTACAATGATGATGTAAATCTAAAAGATTTTTCTACTATAGAAAGTTATTTTTCGATGCTATATTCCAATTCATCTATAATCGAAAGAGTCCATAAATGTATTATAGATAAAAATTCCATTGCTGACAATGCATCAAAAACTTTAAATTCGATTAGGAAGAAAAAGCAAAAACTTGAACAAGATATCAAAGAAAAGCTAAATAGCTTTATTCATTCTTCTGGACATTCTAAATACATTCAAGAGGCTATTGTAACTATAAGAAATGACAGATATGTTGTTCCTGTTAAAGAAGAATATAGGAGTATGATAAAAGGATTTGTTCATGATATATCTAGTAGTGGTTCTACTGTTTTTATCGAACCAATCTCTATATTTGAAATGAATAATGAAATAAATAATCTTAGTATTGATGAAAGTATTGAAATAGAAAAAATATTACAAGAATTATCAGCTTTATTTATCCCTTATGCAGGTGAATTGCAAGTTGATTATGAAACTATAGGAAGACTTGATTTTATCTTTGCTAAAGCACTTTATTCAAAATCCATTAATGGAATTACTCCTACAGTTGAAACTACAAAAAGAATAGATTTAATAAATGCTAGACATCCTTTAATAGATTCAAAATCAGTTGTTCCTATTTCTGTTGATTTAGGTAACACATACTCTACTCTTCTCATTACTGGGCCTAATACTGGAGGTAAAACTGTAAGTTTAAAAACAGTAGGATTGTTAACTTGCATGGCTTGTAGTGGAATAAACATTCCTGCAGATAATGGTTCTTCAATTTATGTATTTGACGGTGTATATGCTGATATAGGTGATAATCAAAGCATAGAAAATTCATTAAGCACATTTTCATCACATATGTTAAACATTATAAATATTTTAGAAAATATAACTACTAATAGTCTTGTTTTAATTGATGAATTAGGTTCTGGTACTGATCCATTAGAAGGAGCTAATCTTGCAATTAGTATATTAGAATATATTAAAAGCATTGGTAGTTTAGCAATTTCTACTACTCATTATCAAGAACTAAAAAAATATGCTCTAGTTACAGAAGGATTTGAAAATGCAAGTGTTGAATTTGACACTGAAAGTCTTATGCCTACTTATAAACTGTTAATTGGTATTCCGGGAAAAAGTAATGCTTTTGAAATTAGCAAAAAGCTTGGATTGCCTCAAGTAATAATTGATAGAGCATCTTCCCTACTTTCTAATCAAGATGTCGATTTTGAACAAGTTTTAAAAAGTATTTATGATGACAAAGTTAAAATTGAGCAAGAAAAAAAAGAAATAGAAAAAAACTTAAATCAAGTAACATTATTGCGCAAACAATTGGAAAGGGATAATTCTGATTTGCAAATGCAAGAGAGAGAATTAATTAATAATGCTAAAGTTCAAGCACGTAATATATTAATGCAAGCTAAAGATGATGCTTCAGAAATAATAAGTAATATGAAAGAAATTTCTGAAACATCTGAAAATATTGCTGAATTAAATAATTTAAGGAATAAATTAAATAACAAGATAAAATCACAAACTATTTTAAGCAATGATGATGCTAAAGTAAGTATAAATTCTATTAGTCCAGAAGAGGTTAAAATAAATCTTCCTGTGTTTGTAACCACTTTAAATCAATATGGCATAATCGTTTCTAATTTGTCTAAGTCAAACGAGGTTCAAGTTCAAATTGGAAGTATGAAAACTAATATAAATATTAAATATTTAGAAAAATCTAAAAAGCATAATGTTAGTACAGTTAATAATTCTAGTTCATATACAAAAATTTCTAAATCTAGAACTGTTAGTCCTGAAATAAATATTATTGGGCTAAATGTAGATGAAGCAATTCCTCTAGTTGACAAATTTTTAGATGATTGCTATTTAGCTAAACTTCAAACTGTTAGAATTGTGCATGGAAAAGGTACTGGTAAATTGCGTAGTGGAATTCATTCCTATATAAAGAAACATCCTCATGTTAAGTCTTATAGGATTGGCACATTTGGTGAAGGTGAAATGGGCGTAACTGTGGTAGAGTTACAGTATTTTATGAAGTGAAGTTGTCAAAGGGGACGGAGTTGTGTCAATGGGGACGGGCTAAAAGGAAAACGGTCAATGGGGACGGGCTTAATTGACACAGCATTGTGTCAATTAAGCCCGTCCCCATTGACCGTTTTCCTTTTAGCCCGTCCCCATTGACACA
>JAFWKV010000030.1 GCA_017511265.1 Clostridia bacterium
GAACTTGCGAATGCCAGAGTCAAAGTCTGGTGCCTTACCACTTGGCCACGGTCCAATATATATGGGGTGGAAGATGGGACTCGAACCCACGGTCTCCAGTGCCACAAACTGGCGCGTTAACCAACTACGCTACATCCACCATACATGGCTCATTTGCGAGCACACTTAATATTTTACTCCATTTTGTGCTCGCTGTCAACCATTTTTTAAATTTATTGTACATTAGTACTAAAATAATCAGAAATATTAAAAGGCTCTAATGTCTTTGGCATACCATAATCTACTCCATAAGTTTCCACTCTAATTTGTGAAATTACAGGTGGATTAACAGGTGTGCTTTCTTCACCACTACTATTTTCTTTGTCATCAGATTTTTTTATTTCTGCACCTTCAATTTTGTGAACAACATCTAATCCCTCTGTTACTTTTCCAAAAGAAGCATATTTGCCATCAAGTGATGCAGTTGCTTTTGTTACAATAAAAAATTGTGAACCTGCTGAATCATAAGATTTTTTAGCTAAACTTTGTGAATATTGAGAGTAATCTGATCTTGCCATTGAAATTACTCCTTCTTCGTGTTTAAGTGTATTTTTAACACCATTAGCTATAAATTCACCTTTTATTGAATATTCTTTATCTTTATCACTATCTTTTTCAATACTTGTATCTAGTGCACTTAAATTTACTCCTCCAGTTCCATCACCTTTTTTATCTCCACCTTGAATCATAAAGTCTTTTATAATTCTATGGAATGTTAATCCATCATAATATCCATTATTAGCTAATTTTACAAAATTTGCTACTGTTTCTGGTGCAATGTCTGGATATAATTCTATTTTTACTGTTCCATAATCTTTTACTTCCATTGTTGCTATTGGATTTTGGACATTCATTGTTGCCTTTTTATAATACCCATATCCAACAAATCCTATTAAAGATAATATAATTATTAATAAAATTATTGATAATATTATTTTAGTTTTTTTCATTTTCAATTTCCTCCCTTATTTAGAACAACACATTATCAAAAATATATTGTTCTTGCATCCTTTTTAATGATTGTTTTATTGTTTGTGCTCTTATTTCACCTATTCCGTCTACTTTATCAAGAGCATCTGTATCTGCTGCTAAAATATGTTGGAATGACTTAAAAGATTTTACCAAATTTTCTACTATATTACCAGGCATTCTAGGAATTTTATTCAAAATTCTATATCCTTTTGGATAAACTCCAACCTCTTCATAACTGTCAAAAGCTTCATATCCTAACAACTTGGCAATTTTTTGTGACTTCATAAGTTCTTCATAATCTAAATTTGATAGTTCTTTAAGAACTCTTTCTATTGTCATTTTTCTTCTTCCTGTTAACATATAATCTCTTATAATCAGTTGTTCTTCTTTTTCAAGTCCTCCTATTAATTCCTCAAGCTGCATTTTTATAAGTCTTCCATCTTGTCCGTAATTCATATATCTGATTTTCAATTTCTTCAACTATTTGCATAACCATTTCAGCTCTTTGAATTGCTGTAATTACATTATCTAATGTAACTATATCATTAAATTCATATTCGTTTAGCATACTTAATTTACTATCAAATACTTTTTTATATCTTTCTAATGTCTGAATTGCTTGATTTGCCTTACTAAGAACTAAATCTGTATCTTCTAATATATATCTTTCGTTATCTTTAAATATAGTAATTATATTTCTTCTTTGTGAAATACTTATTACTAGTTCTCCAGTTTGTTTAGCTGTTCTTTCTGCTGTTCTATGCCTTGTTCCTGTTTCAACTGTTGATATTGTATGTGATGGTATAAGTTGTGCATTTGCTAGTAAAATTTTTTTAAAATCACCGCTTAAAACTATTGCACCATCCATTTTAGCTAATTCATATAATTTTGCAGAGTTGTAATCTTCATTTATATTGAACCCACCATCAACAACTTCTTGTATAACTTCTTTATTATCTGTTATTAATAATAATGCACCTGTCCTCGCTTTTAATATGTTATCTAGTCCTTCTCTAATGTCTGTTCCTGGTGCTATTTGTTTTAATATTTCTGTTAAGCTGCTTTCTTTTTTTCTTCTCAAGCTAGGCCACCTCTTTATATTCCTATTTTTCTCATAGCTTCTCTAACATTTTTCACGCCTATTATATCTAATTTATAAGAATCTTTCAACCCTTTTTTGTTACTTTCTGGAATTATACATGTTTTAAATCCTAATTTTTCTGCTTCTTTTAGTCTTTTTTCTATAAAATTTATTCTTCTTACTTCTCCTGTAAGTCCAACTTCTCCCATAATAACTGTATCATTTGGAATTGAAATATTTTTGAAACTTGATGCCACAACAGCTACCACACCTAAATCAATAGCTGGCTCATTTATTCTTATTCCACCAACTACATTTAAGTAGACATCTTGATTTCCTAGCAATACTCCTGCTTTTTTTTCAAGTACTGCTATTAGTAATGATAATCGGTTAAAATCAACACCATTTGCCGTTCTTTTAGGAAATCCAAATACGCTTTGGGTTGTCAATGCTTGTAGCTCTACTAAAATAGGACGTGTTCCTTCCATTGATGCTATAATGCATGAACCTGCTGGATTATCACTTCTTTCAGATATTAATATATCTGATGGATTTAGTATTTCGCACATTCCTTCTTGCTTCATTTCAAACATTCCTATTTCATTTGTTGAACCAAATCTGTTTTTTACTCCTCTTAAGATTCTATATGAAAAATATCTTTCTCCTTCTAGGTATAGTACACTATCTACCATATGTTCTAATACTCTTGGCCCTGCTATGTTTCCCTCTTTTGTAACATGTCCAATTATAATTGTCGTTATATCTTTAGATTTACATATTCTCATTACTTGTGATGTTATTTCTCTTACTTGGCTTACACTTCCTGCTGCTGCAGATAATTCATCAGAATACATTGTTTGAATTGAATCTATTATAACTAGCTTTGGACTCACATCATCTATTGCTTGCCTTACAATATCTATATCTGTTTCTCCAAGAAAAAGGATGTCTTCATTATTTATTCCTAATCTGTCAGCTCTAAGTTTTATTTGTTCAGCAGATTCTTCCCCAGAAACATATAATACTTTTCCTTCCCCTTTTACTTTATCACATAATTGTAATATTAGTGTTGATTTTCCTATTCCTGGCTCTCCTCCTAATAGAACTAATGAGCCTTTTACTAGACCTCCACCTAATACTCTGTCCATTTCTGTAAATCCTGTTGATTTTCTGGAAAATTCTTTTCCTTCATATGTATTTAATGCTTTTGGTGTATTGGTTTTGCGTTTTTCTGTTTTATTGTCTGTTAACTTTTCGACTTTTTGCTCAAAAAAACTGTTCCAACTGTTACATGCTGGACACTTTCCTAACCATTTTGCAGATTCATATCCACATTCATTACACACAAATACAGTTTTTGATTTTGCCATAAATTATCCTTCCTTTTGTTTTTATGTGTGAAGCAATAGAGATACATATATAGATAAAAAAAATCTTTGTGTGTCGCAAGCTACGAATTTAAAGAACTAGTCTGTAGCTTGCTCCAATCGCACTCGCTTAAGCTCGTTTGGTCGCTTACGCAGATTTTCTTTATCTATATATGTATCTCTATTGCTTCACACATAAAAATATAGCATAAATTTATTATTTATGCTATATTTTTATATAAATTAATTAAAATTCTTTTCATATGTTATACCTTTTTAGTCAATAATTTGCGGAAACCATCCCAAGTAATTTCTTGGTGTAAGAATTCATTTATTTCATCCTCAACTTTTTGTTGATATGGTGTAAGTTCTACTTTGATTTCTCTGCTCCAGTCTATTTTGGCATTCCAATCAATTTTTTGAAGCCAAAATGCTTTCATACTTGACCAAAAGCCTCTTTTTACAGGTAATTCATTTGTACCTGCATTTGTAGTTCTTGTTTCAACTCCCCCATAAACACCTTCAACTCTTACTTCTCCATTTAAATCTGCCATTATTCTTCCTCCTTTGTGAGTTTTAACTTATATTGATATACTACTACAATGTTTTTATAAAATCAAGTGTTTTTATATTAAATATTCGTTACAAAATTGTTACAAAAATATTACACTAATTTGAATTCCATCTACTAACCTTTATATCTTTGTATTTATCTAGTACTTTAGAATATTTTTCGTATTCTTCTTCCCATAAGGAAGCCGGAACTTTGTCAAATGCATTAAATATTTTTTCAGCTTCTGCTAAATAAATTATTTGCTCTTGTGTGCTTAATTTTTCGTACTTTTGTGAAAATATATATAGTTTATCTAATATTTGGTTTGCTTCTATAAAACTCCAAAAGTCTTTTACATTTAACCCAAATAACTTGATTTGAACTACAGCATATCCTGCTAATGCTATTATTATAAAAATTAATGCATATATTATATAAAATAGAATCATTTTTTTCACCATTTTCTCTTGAGTTTTTATTTTCGTTTTCATTATAGCACATATGATTTTTTTATGCAAATGAAAAAATGGAGGTGCTGTTTTCTGGGACGGGGTTAAAAAACATCACCCTGCTGTCAATGGGGACGTAGCAATTTGACGACCCCATTGACAGCAGGGTGATGTTTTTTAACCCCGTCCCAGAAAACAGCATTTGCATTTATTCAACAGTAATTTTGTCATTCTTAGCAATAATTTTTGCATACTTATTTTTCTTTAGCTCTCCATCAAGTATTTTTTCTGCAAGGCTATCTTCAAGAATATTTTGAATTGTTCTTCTAAGAGGTCTAGCTCCAAATGCTTTATCTATACCCTTACTAGCAATTAAGTCTTTAACAGATTTATCTATATCTATTTTTATTTTTTGATCATTTAGTCTTTTGATCACTTCATCTAGCATTATATCGATAATCTGATTTATTTCATTATCATTAAGTTTATGGAATACTATTATTTCATCTATACGATTAATAAACTCAGGTCTTAGTTCTCTTTTTACAATGTCCATTACTTCTTTTTTTGTTTCGTCATATTCTTTAACTGTATCTTCTTTATTCTCTTTACTTGAAAATCCTAATGCCTTCTTGTCAGTTATTGCTCTTGCGCCTAAGTTTGAAGTCATTATTATAACTGTATTTTTGAAATTTACAGTTCTTCCTTGTGAGTCAGTAAGTCTACCATCTTCAAGTATTTGAAGTAACATATTCATTACATCAGGATGTGCTTTTTCAATTTCATCAAATAGAATTACTGCATAAGGTTTTCTTCTTATTTTTTCTGTTAGTTGTCCACCATCATCAAAACCAACATATCCTGGAGGTGCACCAATTAATTTTGCCACTGAATGTGGTTCCATATATTCAGACATATCAATTCTTATCATTGAATTTTCGTCACCAAATAAAGCCTCTGCCAATGCTTTTGACAGTTCAGTTTTTCCTACACCTGTTGGACCTAAAAACAAGAATGAACCTATTGGTCTTCTAGGGTCTTTTAAGCCAACTCTGCTTCTACGAATTGCTTTTGCTACTGCCTCTACAGCCTCATTTTGTCCTATCACTCTTTGATGTAATGTTTTTTCTAGATTTTTTAGTTTAGAATTTTCATCTTCAGTTATTTTTTTTGCAGGAATTCCTGTCCAACTTGCAATTACTTCTGCAATGTTTTCTTCTGTTACAGTTGTCACAGATTTTGTGTTTTTGCTTTTCCACTTTTTTTGCTCTTTTTCATATTCTTCTTTTACTGTTCTTTCTTCATCTCTTAAACTTGCAGCCTTTTCAAATTTTTGGCTTTGTACCGCCTCTTCTTTATCTTTTTGTAATTTTTCCATTTTTTCTTCTAATTTTTTTAGGCTTTCTGGCTCAGTATAAGTTTTTAGTCTTAATCTTGAAGCTGCTTCGTCAATTAAATCTATTGCTTTATCAGGCAAAAATCTATCATTTATATATCTTACAGACATTTTTACTGCTGCTTCAATTGCCTGATCTGTTATTTTTACATTATGATGAGCCTCATATTTATCTCTTATACCTTGTAATATTTTTATTGCATCTTTTTCTGTGGGCTCTGATACATTCACAGGACTAAATCTTCTTTCTAATGCTGCATCTTTTTCAATATACTTTCTGTATTCTTCATAAGTTGTTGCTCCTACTAATTGAATTTCTCCTCTTGCTAATAATGGTTTTAATATATTGGCAGCATCAATAGCTCCCTCTGCTGAGCCCGCGCCAACTATTGTGTGAATTTCGTCAATAAATAGAATTATATCTCCTGCTTTTTTTACCTCATTTAATGCTTTTTTTATTCTTTCTTCAAAGTCTCCTCTGTATTTTGCACCAGCTACCATTCCAGATATATCCATTGTTACAACTCTTTTGTCCTTTAATATTTCTGGAACATCTCCACTAATTACTTTTTGTGCTAATCCTTCTACTATAGCTGTTTTTCCAACTCCTGGCTCTCCAATTAAGCAAGGATTGTTTTTGGTTCTTCTAGATAAAATTTGCACAACCCTTTGAATTTCTTTATCTCTTCCTATTATTGGATCAAGTTTTCCTTCTTCTGCTTTTTTTGTTAAATCTTCACCAAATTTGTTTAAAGTTTGAGTAGTATTATAACTTCCTCTACCCTTTTTGTTATTTCCTTCTGCTTGGTTATTTATTGAACTTGTATCTCCACTATTTATTACCTTTACTATTTCATTATATAATTTTGGTATGCTAACATTAAGTTCTAGCAAAATCCTTGCCGCTATGCTATCTCCTTCTCTCATGATTCCTATTAAAAGATGTTCTGTTCCTATATAATTGTAGCCTAATTTTTTTGCTTCTATAAACGCATTTTCTATTACTCTCTTTGTGCGTGGAGTAAATCCTAGTGTCTCTTCTTTAGCCTCTTCTGTTCCTATTAATTCTTGTATTTTTTCTACAATTTTATCCTCTGTTACATTTTGATTTTCTAATACTTTCGCGGCTATTCCTGCTCCTTCTTTAACTAAACCATACAATATGTGTTCTGTTCCTATATAGCTATGACCTAATTCTAGTGCAATTGCGTTTGAAATTTCTATGGCTTTTTGAGCTCTATTTGTAAATTTGTATGTCATTTTTCATCCCTCCTATTCATTAATTATTTCTTTAATAATCTCTGCTCGACGTATATCGCGCTCGTAAGTGTCTAATGTTTCACCTACATATTTTTGTAAGTTTGCAGGTTTTGTATATAAATACAATTTTGATATTTTTGTATCTGTTAGTTCTTTAATAATTCCTAAATCAGTTCCTAATTTTACATATGATAATAAGTTTCTTGTTTCTTCAGAATCTATCTTTCTGCAATTGCTAAGTATTCCATAACTTCTATACAATTTATCCTCAAATTCTATTCTATTATTTGCTAAATACTTTCTTGCTAATCTTTCCTGTTCAATTATTTTTTCTGTAATTGCTTTTAAATTTTTAACTATTTCTTCTTCTTTTAGTCCTAAAGTTTTTTTATTAGAAATTTGGTACATATCTCCACTTGTTTCACTATTTTCGCCATATACACCTCTTATATTCATACCAAAGCTGTTTATACTTTCTAATATTTTTCGTATATTTCCTGTTTTAGTTAATCCTGGAAGGTGTACCATAACAGATGCACGTATTCCTGTTCCAACATTTGTTGGACAGCTAGTTAGATAACCATACTTTTTGCTTTTTGCTATATTAAATGTTTTTTCTATTTTTTGATCTAGTTCTTTAGCAAGATTATATGTTCCTTCTAAATCTAAACCTGAGTCAAATACTTGCAAACGTATATGATCTTCTTCATTTATCATTATACATATATTTTCTTCTTCATTTATTAATACTGCCCCTATTTTTAATTTGTTATTTGCAAATTCAGGGCTTATTAGGTTTTTTTCTACTAAGCTAATTCTTGTTATTTCATCCATATCTTTTAGCTTTAAGAATTTTAATCCATATCCTATTTCTGGTGTTTCTTCTTTTATTTTTTCTTCTATTTTCTCAGCTTCAACTTCATTTCTTGCATTGAATCTGTATTCCTGTAAATTTCTTGCATACCTTATTCTTGTACTTACTACAACGTCTTGTTCTTTGCCACTTTCTAAATACCAATTCATTCGTTCTCTACCTCTTTTCCTTTTTTATTTGTTGCTAAAGTAATATATAAGTATGTTTTATTTTTTAGAGTCGTTCAGCTTCTTTATTTTGTCTCTTATTTTAGCTGCGTCTTCATAACGTTCTTCTTTGATAGCTTTTTGTAATTCTTTTTGGAATTTTTCTAATTCGCTTTGCTTTTTATTTTCTTTTTCATCTGTTTTTGTTTTACTTTCTTGTTTTGTTACAGATGATATTTCACCTAATCTCCCTATATGTCTATTGGCTCCATGTATGTTTTTAAGTATTGGGTCTATTTTGCTCTCGAACGCATCATAGCAGTTGCTACATCCGAATTTTCCTGTATTCATAAAATCTTCAAATGTCATTCCACAATTATCACATTGTAACTCCTTTATTGGGTTAAACTCTGGCAAGAATGAGTTTGGT
Source organism: Clostridia bacterium (assembly GCA_017511265.1). Taxonomy (GTDB): domain Bacteria; phylum Bacillota; class Clostridia; order TANB77; family CAG-508; genus CAG-269. The sequence continues at coordinate 8,568 of JAFWKV010000030.1, forward strand.
TCAAAATCATCAAAAAATTCTCCTAAAAAGCTTGAAAAATTAATTGGCATTTTAAATTCTTTACTACTTATTCCAAGTTTTTGGCTACATTCTTCACATAAGTGCATCTCTTTTTTGTTTCCATTAATTATTTCTGTATATCTTACATTTGCTTCGTTTTTTCCACAATTTTCACATAACATAATAAATCCCTCCTTTTGACTTTTAAGTTTAGTCATAACTTTTAATCATCAGCTAAATTTAATAGCATATTTTTAAATATGTTTGCTCTTAAATCGTCTCTATATTGTGTTGGTATAATTAATATATTGTCACTTGTTGCAACTTTTAAAAGTTTTGCCTCTTTTTTATTAACTATTCCATAAGATAGTAAGTCACTAATAAGAATGTCTACCTCTTGACTTGTAAGTCCTCCTTCGATATTTGTAATTATATGCATTAAGTAAGTTGATTTAGTCATATCTATTTTTTTTATTTTTATGTGACCACCTCCACCTCTTTTGCTTTCTACATAGTATCCTTGTGATGGCTTAAATCTTGTTGATATTACATAGTTAATTTGTGATGGTACACAGTTGAACTGCTCTGCTAATTCATTTCTGCCTATTTCTATATAGTCTCTTCCGTCATCAAATAAATCTTTTATAAATTCTTCTATTATATCTGACATTCTCATTTGTTTGCGCCTCCTTTTTTGACTTTGACTTTCTTTGACCTATAAGTATTATATAAAGGTTTGTTATTTTTGTCAATAGTTTTTTGAAAAATTTTAACAAACCCCTATCTTTATTTTTTGTTTTTTGTTATTTTTTCTAGCTTTTCCGCCTTCTTTTTTTGCTGTTCTAAAGTGTTCCAATCAAAAAAGCTAGAAATAAATTCACCATATTTTGTGGTATCCTCCCCCACTTCTACTGAAGATACGTCTATAATGTTTTCTTTTTTCTTTTTTTCCATAAAAGCACCTCTTCTTTAATATGTGCTTTTTTGTATTTTTTATTCTATAATAACGTATCATTCAAAAAATTTCTTAAATTCTGTTTCACTTATCTTTTCTTTTTCAAGTAATACAGCTGCTATTTGATCAAGTTTATCCATATTTTGGCGTAAAATAGTTTGAGCATCTCTATAAGCCGTATCAATTATTTTCTTAACTTCATCACCAATAACATCTTTTAAATTTTCACCAAATAATTCTAGATCATATTCTCCATTATCTGCCTTTAATGAAATTGGTCCTATTTTATCATTCATACCATATACTGCAATCATATCTCTTGCAATTTTAGTAGCTACTTCTAAGTCATTACTTGCACCTGTTGAAATTTCATTTAAAGCTACTTGTTCTGCTGCACGTCCGCCAAGTAGTGCTATTAGTTTTTCTTGCATTTCTGTTTTAGATATATAATATTTATCTTCATCTGATTTGTACATTGTATAACCACCAGCCATGCCTCTTGGTACAATTGATACTTCTTTAACTTCTTGTTGTGTTGGTAAAAATTGGCTAACTATAGCATGTCCAGCTTCATGATATGCTGTTAATTTTTTGTCCTTATCTGTCATTACTCTGCTATGTTTTTCTAATCCAACTGTTACCTTTTTAACAGCTTCTTCAACATCTTCTTTTTGTATAACATTATGTTCTTTTCTTGTTGCAATTATTGCTGCTTCGTTTAAAATATTTGCAAGCTCTGCTCCTGTAAATCCTGCAGTGTCTTCTGCAATTCCTTCAAATGTAACATCATCTGCAAATTTTTTGTCTTTAGCATGTATTTTTAATATTTCTGTTCTTCCCTTTACATCAGGTGTTGCGACTGTAATTTGTCTATCAAATCTACCAGGTCTAAGTAATGCTTTATCAAGCATTTCAGGTCTATTAGTTGCAGCTAGCACTATTATTGTTTCTTCTGATGAAAATCCATCCATTTCAACTAATAATTGATTTAGTGTTTGGTTGTTTTCCGTCTCTGCACCACTATTGCTTGTACGTCTTGATCCTATTGCATCTATTTCGTCAATAAATACAATGCATGGTGCTAATTTACGTGCTTTTTCAAATAATTTTCTAACACGTGATGCTCCAAGTCCTGCAAACATTTCTATAAATTCTGATCCACTCATTGAAATAAACGGAACATTTGCTTCTCCAGCTATTGCTTTTGCAATCAAAGTTTTACCTGTACCTGGTTTTCCATATAAAAGAACTCCTCTCGGTGTTTTTGCTCCCATTTCTATATATCTTTTGGGTTCTTTTAAAAAGTCTACAATTTCTACTAGTTCCTCTTTTTCTTCATCTAGTCCAGCTACATCATCAAATGTAACTTTTGTTTTTTGCTCTTCTGCCTCATATACTTTTCCTTTTTCGCCTAAGCCTTGCATTTTAAATATCATCACAAATAATGCAAGCATTATAGCTGTTGGTAAAAATGATAATATCATTCCTGGTATTTGTGCAAATATACTTTTAGGTTTTTGTACTAACTCAATTTCATTTCCTTCTGCAACTTTAGATTGAATTAAGTCCATAAATGTTTGCGTGCTTGGAACTATTGTTTTCTTTTCTTCTTCAACATTTTTTAATTTTACTTTTACAGATGTACTGCCTGTTGTCATTTCTACTTTTTCAACATTCCCACTTGATATTTCTTTAATAAGTTCTGTGTATGGTAATTCATTTTCTTCACTTTTTTTGGTAGACTGCATATACAATACTGCAACTAATGCAATTACTACAATTATGGCTAGTGATATTAGTGCTATCATTAATTGCTTATTTTCTTTTTTATTTTTTCCTTTATTGCTCATTTTTCATACTCTCCTTTTTTCTTTATGCCTCTGAACCATCTGGTTCTTTATTATTTTCCTCTTCATCTTTTTCTTCACCGTTTTTTTCATCATCTTCTGGTTTTTCATTTTTTTCTTCATCTTTAGTATTCATTTCTTGTCTTATCTTTTCTTGTTCCTCAATCATTTTCATAATTTCTGCTTGTTTTTTTATAAAATCTAGTCTAATCATAAATAGTGCTGCAACTAAACAGATATAAGCTATTGATGTGTACATTATTTGGAAATATTTCATTTCAAATCCAGTAATACTATTTACAACAATATAAATAGCATTTAACAAAATTGATAATGTCAATGCATATATAGACATACTGTATACTGCAGAAAATTTTAATTTTAATTTTGTAAATAATATTGTAATATTGCCTAATATTGCTATTAATAAAGTATCAACTAATACTGATATTGAGTAAATTATAAAAATATATATAATCATTAATATGAAGAAAATTACATATAGAGATATCATTCCACTACCTGTTACATAGTTTAATATATCTTGTTTTGTAATGCTATTAATTTCTTGATTTGTAAGACTACTTATTATTTCTGGATATTTATAAGTTGTCTCTTCCTTCATTCCTCTTGCTTTTATAATAATTTTGTCTTTTAAAATAACTATACCAGTATTATCATCAGATATTGAATCTACATATTTTTGTTCTTCCTCTTTTGATTTTGTATCTATTATTATTTTATTAACAAATAAATTCCCAGTATCTATTGTAATCGCTTCGTCAGAATGTACATCTAAAATCCCATTATTATATGTTATATCAGGAAGTTCTATTCTAAAATAGTCTATACCTTTTTTAGCAACATCTTGAAGTTTATATAAAAAACCTCCTGCAACAATAGTACTAAATATTAGCATTATAAGAGCCAAATACTTAAATGCACTAGATAATCCTTCTGCAGCCATTTCAGGATATCTTTCAAATTTAGTTATTGAATAAATAACTTTTTTAAAAAAATTAATATTTTTTTCTTGTATTTTTTTATTTTCTTGCTTCTCTTCTGCCATATTCCACCTCTATTTTATATTATTCCTTTACTTTTTAAATTTAGTCTTTAAACCTCTTAATGTTCTAAATGATTTTTCAGCAAATTTATATAAAACATACATTAATGGTTTAAATGGAATGTATATTTCTCCAATAAACTCTGTAAAGTCTGCTCCAAAACCTTTTTTAAATCTGTATAATCCATATTGAGGGTGGTCTTTATCGACAACTCCTGAAACACCTCTAAAGTCATAAACATCATCTTTTCTTGCTATTGCCATTTTAATCATTTCCCATTGTAATAAATAATTTGGCATTAAATTTCTATGGCTATTACTACTTGCTCCATATAAATACCATGTTTTATTTCCATACATTATTGGTATAGTTCCTGCTATTGGCTTGTCTTCGTGATATGCCATAAGTAGCTTCATGTGTTCTGGTGCCATACAGTCATACATTCTTTCGAAATAATCTAATGAACGTATTATAAATCCATCTCTTGAGCCTGTTTCTACCATTATTTTATGAAAATCTTTTAAATCCTCTTTGGTTCCTTCTTTTATTGTTACACCTTTTCTTGTTGCTAAACGCACATTATATCTTGTTTTTTGATGAAATCCTGCAAATATCTCTTCTTCTGTTTTTCCTTTTATATTTAGTCTAAATACATATCTTGGTTGTATTTCTTCTCTAAAGTTTTTTGCATCATCTTTTATTTTATATCCTAAACTTGTTATTATTGTTCTAAAGTCTTGATCATCACTTAATATGTCTGGCTCAATTCTTAACACAAATGCGTGGTATTTTTTGGCTAATTCTTTTGCTCCATCTGTTAGTTGTTTTAGCACTTCCATATTATGTATATCACATACAGGACCTCTTGACGCATACATTAGGTTACCAAACATTGGTATTTTTCGTATCCATACACATAAAGAACCTATTATATTTGACTGCTCATCTTCTGCAAGAATTACTTCTTTTTTCCAGTCTTTTTTTATTTTTCCCCATTCTAATGATTGTTGAAAGTTACATCTTTCATGTTTTTGCAAAAATTCACTATAAGCTTTTTTACTATCTTCATCAGTTACAAATCTCATTTAATTTTTCCCTTCTTATTGTTTTGACTATACTATCTTACACCATTTATAGCTTTTTCGCAAGTATATTTATTATATGTTTGACAAATATATAAAATAGTGCTATACTAATATTAGCTTAAGTGATATATCCTGTCATTAAGCAACACTGATATGTGAAAGTAGGAATCACATATCTTTTTTTATGCTAAAAAACAGGACAGGTAGGAGCTGTCCTGAACTGAAAATCAGTTTTTACTTGTGTTGCTTTTATATGTATTTAACTCTTCTTCTAATTTTTCAATTTTCTGAAGTAAAATCCATATAAGCATATATCCTGTCATATTTAAACAACACCTCCTTACATAAAGATTTCCTTTACGAAAAGGATGATATTATTATATCTTATTTTCCATTATTTTACAACATAATATTACAAATTCATCTTTATATTTTTGGTGGAGGTGAGCGGAATCGAACCGCTGTCCATAACACCTTCCATACAAACTTCTCCGAGTGCAGTTTGTTATTTTTGTTCATTTACAATACGCGAGCAAACACGCTTAAAGTAAATATAGCCTTTTATTACCCACTACTTTTAAGGCAAAAGTAGCTTTGTTTCCCACTAAATTGACACTTAATTTAGATACGTGGGAACATCTAAATAAGTGACACTGCAGCTTAGGCAGCGTATGCTAATTCTTCGTTATCAGCGTTTATATTTATTTTCTCGTTTTTTAAGTGGCCAACGAGAATCCACTACTCGCTATTTGTATTTCTAGTGTAATGTCGAAACCATTACACCCCCATATTTATGCACTTTATTATTATACTATACTTTGAGAGTTTATTCAATGAGTTTTATCAAAAAAGCTACCTATGTTATGTAGGTTTGTCAAACATATGTCACACTTTCTTAGAGCTTTCTTTGTTTGAAATACCTAATATGTGTTGTCTGCACCTCGCAACTTTGTTGCGGTACTTAAGGAAACTGATAAAATGTACC
>JAFWKV010000031.1 GCA_017511265.1 Clostridia bacterium
GGAAGAAGTGGCAAAGTAGTAAAATATGACCAATCAGGCAATATAGAATGGGAAAATACAGATAAGACGTATAATTATCAGGGAGTAACAACAGTAGAAGGAGAAGTAATAGCAGTAGGTGAGTATGGCAAAGTAGTAAAATATGACCAATCAGGCAATATAGAATGGGAAAATACAGAAAAAAGTTATTCTTATTATGGAGTAACAACAGTAGAAGGAGGAGCAATAGCAGTAGGAGACAGTGGCAAAATAGTAAAATATGACCAATCAGGCAATATAGAATGGGAAAATACAGAAAAAAGTTATAACTTCAATGGAGTTGTAGAAACAAATGATGGCTTAATTTTAGCAACTGAAAATGATGGTATAGCTTTATATAAAAAAGTAATTACTTCTCCAGAAATACCAGATGCACAAAATGTTACAGTTACAAACAAAAAGAAAAGAGTAAAAATCACTACAGAAGTAGAAGGCACAGGAGGAAGCATAACAGGACAAAATGAAGCACCATATGAAGAAGTAAAATATGGAGAAGATTCAGTAAAAGAAATAAAAGCAGTGCCAAGTGACGGTTATAGTGTAGTAAAAATAACAGTAAATGGAGAAGAAATTGATTTTACAGAAAATGACGATACAACAGTAACACTATCTAAATTTATAGAAATGACAGAAGACAAGCATGTTGTAGTAACATTTAGTGATAATGTGTCAGCTATAGAAGTAAACCACTATTTATGGACACCAAGCAGTGGAGTAACAACAACAAAAGTTGCAGACAGTAGTACACAAAAAGGAAATATAGATGATAATTACTCAACAGTACCTAAATTTGACATAGAATACGAAATAGTAAAAAATAAAGACATCTATCGAAACAAAACAGAAGATGAAATAATTTCAGAAATAAATACACAATATGGAACAACATACACATCAGTTACAGACTTAGGATACACAGAAATAACAGACCACGAAGACGACAATTATGGAAAAACACCATTTGAACAATTTATGCAAGACTACTACATACCAGAAAATGCAACAGGAGAATTTAAAGCAGAAACACAAGAAATAAATTACTACTATAAAGAAATAACCTATACCCTAACAGTAAAACACCTAATTGAAGGAACAGAAGAAAGCGTTCCAAGCATAACAGGAGGAACAGTTGAAGATGAAATAACAGATAATTACTCAAAAAATAGCGAATACGAAACAACAAACTCAAACCAAGTAGACTATAGCAAATACCAATTAGTAGAAGTACCAGAAAATGCAACAGGAACAATACAAGGTGATACAGAAGTACGATATTACTACAGACAAATAGAACATCAAATAACAACAAAAGTACAAGAACATGAAGAAACAAACATATATGGAATAGTAGAACAAGTAAAAGGCGGAACAATCACAGGAGAAGGAGAACTTCCATATGAGACAGTAGCCCATGGAGAAGATTCAGTAAAAGACATAAAAGCAGTACCAGAAGAAAATTACGAAGTTAAATCAATAACAGTAAATGGAACACCAATAGAATTTACAGCAAATGCAGATGGAACAGTAACACTTGCAAAATTCATAGAAGTAACAGAAGACAAAGAAGTAATAGTAGAATTCCAGAAAAAAGAAGGAAGAGTAATAATACACCACTATGAAGAAGGAACAACAACACCAATAACATTAAATAATGGTGACACTGCAACAGACATAGTAAAAACAGGAAGAATTGGAGAAGTATATGCAAGCCAGCCACATGAAAATGCAGCAATTAAATATAAGGTAACAAACGCAACACCAGAAAGATCAAGTGGAAGATTTATAGATGGAACAATAGAAGTAACATATTACTATAGTATTCGCAAAGTAGAAGTAACAGTTAACAAAGTATGGGATGATAATAATAATAGCTTAGAAATAAGGCCAGAATCAGTAAGAGTTAACCTAAAAGCAACAATTGGAACTGAAAGTACAGGAATACAAGATGTAACAGAAAGTGTAATATCAACAGACATACAAAAAGAAATATCATTAAATAGTGGCAACAATTGGGAACATACATGGGACAACTTATTACAATACACAGAAGATTCACAAGAAATAACATATAACATAGAAGAAGAATCATTTACAGGAAATTTAGCAATAGTATATTCATCAGAAGTAACCAAAGATGCATCAAACCCATATTCATTAACAGTAACAAACACATACACAAGACCAACAGAAAAAATAAACTATGTAGTAACTAAAATTTGGGATGACAATTCAAACGAAAATGGTAAAAGACCTGACAACTTAGTATTTGATATATACAAAATAGGAGAAAACGATTCAAGAACTAAAGTTACAACATATACATTAAATACATTATCAGAAACATCACATACATTTGAATTAGACAGATATGATGAAAAAGGAAATGAAATCAATTATGTAGCAGAAGAAGCAGAAAAGAACGAAGGAGACTTACACTTATATACACAAAGTGGAGGAGAAAAACAAGACATTACAACAAGTGGAAAGAAAACATATAAGTCTGAATTTACCAACAAATTTGAAGTACCAGATGAAAATGTAAATATAGAAGTAACAAAACAATGGGATGATGAAAACAATAGTAATCAAAAAAGACCAAGCAGTATAAAACTAGTATTATATAGAGTAGAAACACTAGGTACAGGAACTTCAGCAACAAGTAGAAATGAAAAAGTTACAGAATATACCTTAGATACACCATCTAATAGTAATACATTTGAATATACATTTGAAAATCAACCAAAATATGATGAACATGGAAACGAAATAACATATATAGTAGACGAAGAAGAAGTAAATGAAGACGACTTAAAATTATACACCAAAACAGTACAAGAAACAGAAGAAAATAAATACAACATAAAAAATACATTTACAGTGCCAGATGAAAAAATAGAAATAGAAGCGACCAAAGTATGGAATGAACAAAATGACACACAAAAACAAAAAAGACCAACAAGTGTAATACTAAAACTAATGAATGGAACGGAAACAGTAAAATCTACTGCAGTAAACGCACAAAACAGCTGGAAAACAACATTTTCAGACCTAGCAAAATATGATGAAACAGGAGATGAAATAGACTATAGATTAGCAGAAGAAGAAGTAAACACAGATGACTTAAAATTCTATACAAGTGCAGAAAGTTCTAGTTTACAAAGAGTGGACGATACACATTATAAACTAACATTAACAAATACATTTGGTATTCCAAATGACAAAATAGAATTAAAAGTAACCAAAGCCTGGGACGACGAAGACGGAAAAGACAGACTATCTTCACTAAAATTAGTACTTACAGGAAATGGACAAAGATATGAACACATATTAACAGAAGCAAATGAAGATAGTACAAACTCAAATAACTGGATATACACATTTACAAACTTACCAAAATATGACTCTAATGGAGAAGAAATAACATATGCATTAACAGAAGAAGAAGTAAATACAGGAGACTTAGAAAAATACATAACAAGTGTAGATGGTTATACAGTAACAAATAAATTAAAAATAAGAGATACAAAAATAGAAAAAACAGGAACAACAGAAATAACAAGTCTATCAGATAAAGTAAACTATACAATAAACTATGAAGCTAAAATAGACACAAATTATACAGGCACATGTAAAGTTACAATAACAGATACCCTTCCATACGAAATAGATGAAGCTCAAGAATATAACTTAAATGAAGGAACATATACAGCAGAAAACAAAACAATAAAATGGGAAGAAAATGTAACACCAACAGATGGAAAAATAAGCATAACAAAACAGATATCATTTGCTTATAAAGATTTACCGTTAAATATAGATAAGTTTACAAACAAAGTAGAAGGCAAAATTGAATGTGAAAATAATATTACAGAAACAAAAGAAATAGAATGGGATACAATTGTAAACTTTAAAAGAAATATAATAGTAACAAAAGAATGGAAAGGTGATACAACATCAACCCAAAGACCAGAAGAAGTAGAAATTGAGCTACGAAAAGATGGAGATGTAGAAGAAACAAGACAAATAAAATTAGCAAACAATTGGAAAGAAACATTTGAAAACTTAAATAAATATGATGAAACAACAAGAGCAGAAATAGCCTATACAGTAACAGAAAATAATGTTCCAGAAGGATATTATGTAGAAATAACAACTGAAGATGTAAGCAGTACAGGAGCAAATAATTTAGGATTTAAAGTAACAAACAATAAATATGGAGCAATAAAAGTTACAAAAGTAGACCAAAATGATAATACCAAAAAAATAGGAGGAGCAGAATTTACCTTAACAAAACTAAAATGGGAAAACGAAAAATGGGTAGAAGACAGTAGCTACAAAAAGGTAGAAACAACATCACAAGAAGAGACAAAATTAGGTTTAGCAGAATTTAAAAACCTTGTATATGGAAAATATAGACTGCAAGAAACAAAAGCACCAGAAGGATATGAACTAATACGAGAAACAATGGACATAGATATAAATGAAACAAATACAAATTATGAAACAATAGTACAAAACAAAGAAAAAACAACTCTTCCAGCAACAGGAGCATATACAAAAATTGCGGCAATAGCTTTAGGATGTTTGCTAATTATTGTAGCAATTAGAATTAGAAATAAAAGGCATAGTCATTATTAAAACAAAATTACTATTCACGGCTACGGTTTTGAATTTTAAAAATTTTTGATATTAACCACGGTCGCGGAATTTAAGTCTAATTAGCCGTGAATAGTAAAAACAATAAGATAAAAGAAAGGAAATAAAACAAATGAATTTATTAAAAAAGATAGGAATTCTTATAATTACAATACTAGTTTTAAGTATGATATTTAGTGTAAAATTAAATGCAATAGATTTAACAAAAACAAAAGGGTCACTTACAATTATAAAATACGAAAAAGGAGCAGTAGGACATGAAGGAGAAAACACACCATTAAGTGGAGTTAAATTTGCAATTTACAAAGTAGAAGATAATACAACAGATACAACAACTCCTGCATCAACAGTTTCACCAACAAACCAAGGAACAACAGAAAATGATGGAAAAGTAATATTTTCAAATCTTGATTTAGGAAGATATTTAGTAGTAGAAGCAGAGGTGCCAGAAAATGTTACAGAAAGAATTCAAAACTTTTTAGTTGATATTCCTCAAACAACACATAATGGAACAGATTTAAATTATGATGTTGTAGTTGAGCCAAAAAATAATACAGCATATGGAAGCATAGTACTAACAAAAGAAGGAGAAAATGGAGAAAAATTAAAAAATGTACAATTTGTATTACAAAAAAGAAATGGAACAAATTGGTCAGACTATCCAAATGCAACAGATGCAGTATTAGGAACAACTGATAATGGAACAATAAGAGTAGAAAACTTACCAGTAGGGGACTATAGATTTGTAGAAACATCATTAGGAGAATATAATACATATATTTTAGACAATAAAACAGGATATGAATTTAATGTTGCCTTAGATACAACAGATTTTACAACAAAAGTTACACCAAGTAGTATAACAGTAAAAAATGACAAACCAGGAATAGAAAAAGAAGTAGATAGTATAACAAGAGATGTAAAAGATACAAATACAGTAACAGACGAAAAAAATAGTGCAGATATAGGAGACACAATAACATACAAAACACAAACAGATATCCCAAGAACAATAGCAATGCTTACAACATATAAAATAACAGATACAATGAACAATGGTTTAACTTTTAAACAAGAAAACTTTACTGTAAAAGCAGGAAACACAACATTAACAAAAGATACAGACTATACTGTAACTGCATTAGAAGCAAACCATGGATTTGTATTAGAAATAAATACTGCAGGAAAAACAAAATTAAATACAGAATACAATGCAGGAAATAAAAAGATGGAAGTTAAATATGATACTTTATTAAATAGTGATGCAGATGCTACAAGTGTAGGAAACAAGAATACAGCAAAACTTACATATTCAAACACAGTAAATACAAATTATAAAGATGAAACAAATACCCCAGTAGACAAAACAACAGATGAAGTAGACACAACAGTATATACAGGTGGGTTAATAATAGAAAAAAGAGAAAATACAAGAACAGGAACATTACTTCCAGGAGCAGTATTTAAAATAGCATCAACAAAAGCAAATGCTGAAAATAAAGTATTTATAAAAGATAGCAATGGACAAGAAATAACATTAACAACAGGAACAAATGGAAGTATATCATATAAGGGCTTAAGCTATGGAACATATTATTTAGTAGAAACACAAGCACCATCATATCAAGAAAATAATGAAACAAAATATTATAACTTATTAGATAAACCAGTACAAATAACAGTAGGAAACAATACTTATACAAGCAACGCAAATATTGTTATAAATAGAAAGTCTTCTATATTACCAAATACAGGTGCAATTGGAGCAATTGTTGCAATAATTGCAGGTATTGGTTTAATAGCTTTGGCTATAATAATACATAAAAAGAAATAACGAGGCGTACATGAAAAGAAAAATAATAGTTGTTATATTAACTATAGCGGGTTTAGCACTTATTTTATATCCGTTTGTATCTAATTACATAAATAAATATTTTCAAACTAGTATTATTACAAATTATGAAAAAGAAGTAGATAATTTAACAAAAGAACAAAAAGAACAAATGATGCAAGAAGCAATTGATTATAATAATGATTTAGAAAAGGATAGTTTTATAGAATTATCATTAGAAAATACAAAAGATGAGTCTACTCCACCTAGTTATTTAAATGTTCTTAATTTAGGTGAAGTAATGGGATATATTAATATTCCAAAAATAGATGTAAATTTACCAATTTACCATGGAAATTCAAAAGACGTTTTACAAAAAGCAGTAGGTCATTTGGAAAAGTCATCTTTGCCAATTGGAGGAAATGGCACGCATTGTGTTTTAGCAGGTCATACTGGTTTAGCAAAAGAAAAAATTTTTGATAATATTGATGAATTAGAAATTGGAGATATTTTTTATATTAGTTCTTTAGGAAATACATTAGGATATAAAGTTGACAATATAAGTATTGTTGAACCTTCAGATACAAATACAATAAAAATAGTGCCAGACAAGGATTATGTAACTTTAGTTACATGTACACCAAGGTACATAAATTCGCATAGACTATTAGTAAGAGGTGAAAGAGCTTCAGAAGAAGAACTGACAGAAGGAGCAAAGGATGATAACAATAAACTATATTTAAAAAATAATACAGAAATTTCAAAGAATCATTCATCATATGTAATAGTAATTGTTATTTTGGTTGCTTTAGGTATTGTAATAACATTTGTAATAGCAATTATAATTAAGAAGAAATAGGATATATAAATAAAATGAAAGTAAAGGAGCTTAAAATAGGGCTGAAAGTCAATAGTTGGGGTGGAAAACTTTAAAAGTTTTCTGCCTCAGCTTTTTTAATGCAATTTAATGTTTACACTAAAAATAGCTGAAAAAATGTAATTTTAAATTCAATTAATAAACCAATTAATGAAATTGGTA
>JAFWKV010000032.1 GCA_017511265.1 Clostridia bacterium
AATTAAAGATAATGAGATAATATTGATACTCTTGCAAACATTATACCATATTATCTCATCAAATACCATTGTTTCATTTTATTTTTTAACTGTTTTTAAGCAATAATTTCCAAAGGCTCTTTCTACAACTTTCTCCAATGCTTCTCCTTTTTCATTAAAAAATACATTTATCTTAAAATCATTCTTTTTCTTATATTTCTTTTTTTCTTCCAATAGCCTCACTCCTTTTGTTTTATTTTTTCCAAATTTTAGTTTTTTATACTGCTACAAGTGGATTTGCTCCCATATGAGATTTGCCCTCATCTGTTATCTTTGTTTTTCTCCATCTCATATATCCCCCTTTCAAAAAAAAGAAGAAGAGACTCTGAAATTTCAAAGTCTCTCCTTCCTTTTGTGCTTGTGTCAGTGGTCAGTGCTACGCAAGGAAAAGCGTGGCACGGAAACCAGTGATGAAATAGTAGTAAAGAGGAAATTCGTAATTGCGATAGGCGACAGGAGAATATTCTCCATTATTGCGGTAATTGCCACCACGGATAACACGAAACGAACTTTCGTTCTTCTCTTGTGTCCATTCATCGACATTACCTGCAAGATCGTAGATGCCATTTGTAGACCACTCTTTGCATCTTCCGGTCTTAACAACCTTCCTGGGAGAATCCTTGGTGTTCCAAAAATTACCCCATTGGGTGGAGTCGCTTGCAATCTCATCTGTGGTTCTTGCCTTCGATTTGATAAACCATTCCAACACAGAGTCATACTCTGCCCCAAAGGGAAGATGGCTTGTAACGGAGACTCCATCTCCAAAGGTTTTAGCAGCCTCCATGGCATCAAACCAGTTGATGTTTGTCCAAGGCATTGCTCCTTTGACAGATTTGGCTTCGCCAGTCTTACTTTGGGAGATGTTGTAGCGGGAGATATAGAACCCCCCATACTTTTGCACGCTCTCCCACTGCTTGCGCAGCTCTTCCTCCAATTCTTCGTTGAATTTGCCATCAGAGAATTCATCATCCTGATAATTTCTTCTGCCGAATTTCTCAGAAAAATTGGTTCCGTCCAGCGTTCCATTTGCATCCAAGAAACCCACCGGGACCCACACGAACTGATTTCCCTTGAAATCCTGAATCACGAAGCCATTATTCCACTCTCCTTCAACATGTTCCCAACCCTCCGGAATCGGAGGATCGGTATAGTTTCCAGAGTACTCGGTAGCGACTGTGGGAATGAGTTTGATTTTCAGTTCACCACTGTCTTCCTCAGAAACGCCAAAGGTGTAACCATCTGGTGCCTCAAGCACAATTCTTTTTGACCGTTTCATAGTTTATACCTCCTTAAGTGATAATTTTATAACGGTTTCAACATGGCTATTGCCATTATGTTAATAATACCACATTTTCTTGCATTTTTCAAATTTTGTAAACTTTGAATTTATTTAATTATATATAATTATTTCTTTTTAATTGTTTAATAAAATTTCTGCTGGAATCCATAATCCCTTTAATTTTTGTTTGCTCATATAACTCTCCTTTCTTTGACCTTAAATTAGCTTCACAATCGATTTTTAGGCTTTTTTTATTTACTTCTAATTAAATTAAGTCCATAAAATAAACCCCAAGATTTTACTCTTAAGGCTTATCTTAAATGTGAAACTTTTTTATGTTTTTTCTTTTACTTTGTTTCGCATTTTAAAAATTTTTCTTTTATATATTTTTCATCATATTCTCTATAATCCCTATAATTTCATTTAAAGTATTCTTTACTTCACTGATTTCTATTTTATATTTATCATTTAATACATATTTGTTTTGCATATTATCAAATTCCTTTAATAAATTCTCATTAAAGTCTTGTTTCAAATATGTAAAATCTTTTATTTTTATATTTGCATCAATTCCACCTTTTCTAATGCTTTCTTCTTGCCTTTTATATGAAATTAACTGTTTTAATTCTTCTTTATTTTGTAACAATTCTTTGATTTCCTTTGTTTGTACTAGTATTGTAATATCATACAAATGCTTTGATGTATCTTTATACATATTTCTAATATAATAGAACTCTACTGCAAAAACCTTATCTATAAACATTCTTTCTAACTTAATAATGTTTATATCAAAATTTGATATTCCAAATTGTTCTTTTAATATCTTTCTTTCATTTTCATTGGCTAGTTTATATATAAGTGGCTCAATATTATATCTTTTGTATGGCTCACTAACAGTAAAAGATGTTGCTTCTACTTGTATAATTCCTGCTCTATGTAGTGGATCTTTGCTAGAATCATAAATAGAATTGTATCTGTATATTCCAGTAACACTTCCTTTATTATCAATACACTCTTCTTTTGATAATTTTAGTCCTTCAATTTTATAACCTAGAGCTGACTCTTTTAGTCTATTTTTATTTTTGGTATTTGATTGTTCAGGAAGAACTTTTACTGTTAAGTCTATATCTTCTGAAAATCTATTCATTGTATCTAATATTTTATAGACTGCTGTTCCACCTTTAAAATATGCTTGTAATTCATCTTGATTTTTTGATAATTCTTTCAATATTGTACATACATAATAATCTTTTTCAATAATGTCTGAGTCTATACCAGTTCTTGTATTTAAGTTATCAATAAATTCTCTAAATAGTTCTTTGTTTAAATGTAAATTCATTTTTTATATCATTCCTTTCATTCGGTTGGAAAAGAATTGGGTGAATTTCTAGGCGAACGAATGAGAAGAATCCGAGGCGTACTAATTGTACGTCGCAGGATTTTCGAATGAAGTTCAACAACGAAATTCGCCAATTATTTTTCAACCAGTCACCTTGCTAGGACAAGTATTTTATTAATTACAGTTCTACTTTTTGTATCCATAGCATATTTAATTATCTTTTCAAAATCTAATTCGTTTTCTTCAATGAAATTATAGATTATTTCATCAGGATTATCTACTTCAATTCCTATATTGTCTTTATTCTCTATCAAGTCAAATAATTGCAAATACTTATAATTTTCATTGTTTATCTCTATTTTGGGTTTTCTTATTATAACATTTAAATTCTTGTTTTCATATTTATTAAAGTTCTTACATTCATTTGTTGCAATGTCTATAATGTTTGGAACTTGTGTAGTTAAATGTGCCTCATTAAAAAGTTTAGCTCCAGTAATATATCCTTTTATATTTCCATCTTTGTCCATTATATATTTATATTGAATGATTTGTCTATTTCCTAACAACATCTTTCCAAATATGTTTTCATTAGGAATATAATAAATTCCTTTATATGCTGTTTCTATTATTCCTTCTTTATTCATTCTATTTAAAATTGCTTTAACATTATTGAAAACCTTTTCTTTATCTTTTTCATTATAGAATTTAATAATGTATTCTTTAATTTCTTCAATAAAGATTGGTATTCCTTTTTCATTTTTATTTATATATTCTAACACCATATTATAGCAATTCATTTTTCTCACCTCTTTATTACTATTTTATGATTATTTTTATATTTTATTCATATTCTAGTAATATTTTAGCATTTTTTTCGCCATATGTCAAATATTACGGTGCTTTTATATATGTAAGAGTATCAATATTTTATAGGTGTATTGTCGCCCAAGTACATTTTCTTATTTTGGCTTGATTTCAAGCATATTTGCCAAAAACTGTCCACAAGAACAATACTCATGTGTGTATTGACCGCCATTTTCTCTAACTCCTGGCATATAGGCCTTAATATATCCTGGTTCAAGATTTCCTTTAAAAAATGGAGGATCTAATAGTTTTATAATTCCAATTTCTCTATCAATCAAATGAGTTTCCAGACTCTGCATAGAAATAAACTTTTTATCATTATCCCCTGCATCTGATATAACTGACCAGCTTTGAGCTATACTATCTATTCTACATTCCTCATTTTCCATGCTTCCCAATACATTTCCATCATCCATAAAAGCACGCTTAAACCATCTTCCATCCCAACCATTTTTGTTAAGAGATTTTTTTAGCAGATTTTTTACTTCTTCAATTTTATCATTATCTATATGCATACTTTTTGGACCTGTCCCCAAAAGTATCACTTTGTCTAAAATAGCATATAAGAAAAATCCAAGCCAAACACTTTCGCCTTTACCTTTATTGCCTACCTCACTAAAGCCATCGTTCCAGTCCCCAGATCCAATTTTAGGTAAGCCATTTTCGCCAAAGTTTAGTGCATGTTTTATTGCTCTAATGCAATGCATATAGATAGATTCTTTTGTATCGCTTTGCAAGTATTTGTCATATTTTTCGTCTTCTCCATCTTTTAAATTGCTGCCTTTTAAATAACTTGTTTCAATATCTAGAATACTTCTATCTCCTGTAAATTCAATATATTCAATTACTGCATAAGGTAGCCATAATAGGTCGTCTGAAAATCTAGTTCTTATGCCTCTTTCGGTTTCTTCATGCCACCAATGTTCAACATCACCTTCAATAAATTGGTGTTTGCTGTGTTTTATTATTTGATTTTTTAGTATTTCAGGCTCTAAAAATTTAGTTGATAGTGCATCTTGCAATTGGTCTCTAAAGCCATACGCCCCTCCTGATTGGTAGTATCCGCTTCTTCCAAGCAATCTACTAGATATTGTTTGATACATTGCCCATCCATTTAGCATAATGTTTATTGATTGCACTGGTGTTTCAACTTTTACTCTTCCTAACAGTTCTTCCCAATGTCTTTTAACTTCTTTTAATTCAGCATTGCAATTACTTACTTTGCTGTATTTGTATGCTAAGTCTTTTGCTGTCATTTCTGAATTTGCAGCTCCAAGTAAAAATGATATTTCTTTTTCTGAAAAACTCTCTATTTCTACATCTATTTCAATAACACTGCAAGGCTTCTCTCCTAATCCAGAATCATTATTCAAATACATCTTTTTAATTCCATCTGGTTTAGAAATGTCGCCTTTACCGAAAAAGAAATTTTTATCTCCAGTATATGATTTTATTTTTTCACTGCTTGAAATAAATGCAATTGTATTTTCAATTTCTCCCTCATATAAATTTTTCACTTTTAGCAAATTATTACTTGCACTATATTTTGTTTCTATATATTCATTTGACTTAATCTCGTCTTCTGCTAATGCCATTTTCACATAATAGAAAAGCTTTAATTTTTTCTTATTTGGTGTAGTATTTTTTAAACTTAATACATTCACTTTTATTGAATCTTCTTTTGGCACAAACACATTAAGCTCTTGCACAATTCCCTGACTTTGATGAATATATTTAGCATATCCAAAGCCATATATAATGTTATAATTTTTGTCATCTGGCATAGGGTTTGCACCGTACTGACCACATTTTTGAATTTTCCATATTTTTTATATATATTACTTCTGATGGAACATCCAAATTTGCATAATTGTGCCATGCTGTTACTCTATTTAGTCTGCTGTTT
This sequence comes from Clostridia bacterium, assembly GCA_017511265.1. Lineage (GTDB taxonomy): Bacteria > Bacillota > Clostridia > TANB77 > CAG-508 > CAG-269. The sequence continues at coordinate 5,428 of JAFWKV010000032.1, forward strand.
TTATACCAAGTATATCCTCCCATACTATCTGTAACAATTGTACCAAAATTTTTATTAGCTAAAACGTGTGACCATACTGTTGGTAATTTATTTTCTTTGTTTATTCTAATTAAATATTCTTTTCCATCTTCTGAAAAAGCCCCATATTCATTATAATATTTAAATTTACTTGAATTACTCAATATATCTAATTCTTGAGTATCATCTTCATAAATTAAAGTAGGAGTCTTGTCATCCCATATTTGTACACATCTTTCTAAATACTCATCTTCTTGATCTTTTATACAATTTTCTATATTTCCTGCATTACCGTCTATTATAATTGTCGACACAAATTTTAATAAATTAATATCCTTTTTATCCATTTCTTCTTTTGATAGTACATATATTCCACCATTTACATTTTTTAAATATGCTATTTGTTTATTCATAATAGCTGATTCAATTTCTTCTCTAACATAATTTTCATAACTATGCTTTTCTTCATCTAATATTACAATTTCAACTTTTATATTTTTGCTTCTAAAAAATTCATAAGCTTTTAATATACTTTCTACAACATAAATATCATTTGCATCTTTTATTGTAATCAATATTATTGGTAAATTACCTGAAATACCATATTTCCATAAGTCACTTTGTCTGTACTTTTGAGTTGGAAGCTCTCTAATTCTTAATTTTTTTATTGGATTATCAAAAATAATATATGACAATATTTTTTGATAAGTTTCAATTTCTTTTCCTTTTATTCCAAGATATCTGCTCTCTGCTTCTACCTTTGCTCTTGATATTTCAAATGTTCTTTTTACATTTTCTTCGCCTATATATTTACTTAAATTTTCTTTTGCTATTTCTTTGTTATTTTCCACAGATATTATCAAATCTACATACGTTTTTTCACCTGGTTTTACTTTAACAACTTGTTTCATACCAACTACTGGCTCTGTAACTAGTCCTATTCTTTTAGAAAATGGTATAGACTCTTTTATCATTTTTGGAATTCCATAGTTTCCACGTCCTATCAACTTTTCCTTGTCAATTTCGTATTCCATATCCCCAATTTTTTCTCCTTCTGTTGACAAGGTTGTTGATAAATACAGTTCTTCTTCTGTTTTAGCTCTTTTGTTTCTTTTTATAATGATACTTGAGGTTTCCTCATCATATTCAAGTCCTAAAAATAAGTTATTAAATGCTGGGTGTGCATAATCTTTTTCTTTGCTTGAAAGTATTGGTTCAAACATACTTGACACCTCTAGCATTTCCTCTGTATTACCTAAATTTTCAATTTCGAGTCTTCTAATTTCTACTGGTTCATTAGGACTTATTGTAATTTTCATCTTAGTTTTTATATTTCCATCAATTCTTTCAAACTCGTTTTGGTCTGGCATAAAACTTGTTACATATTTATCAGGTTTGTAGTTATATTCATTGTAATATGTTGACCAAATTTTTCCATTTTGCACATTTTTTATATAAAAGAAAATTCCTTGTGGATAGTCGTCTGTTTTTTTATACCTATTAACATAGTAATTTTTAAATTTACTTACTCCTTCACCTTTTTGATTTATTGCAACTGTGTAATTTGCATTTGAAATTACATTTCCTCTAATTAATCTTTCATCAACTTTGTTGTATGATACTTTAGAATAGTTTTGATAGTCTTTATAAACTAGTTTTTCAACCTTTTCTTTACTTTCTTTGGTTAATATGAATTTACTTGGCATTCTTTCTTGTAGAAGTAAATCAACAGCTTTTATTTCTGGATTTTGTATAAATCTTTTTTGTATAATATTATCATTAAATAAATTATTAATTGATAGCAATATTAACCCTTGATGATGTGCCATATAGGTCTTTACAGGGCTTCCTATTTTTCCATCTGTAGCTCTAGATGGAGTGTAATCTATCGATTCATAGAATCCATACTTATTATACATTCCTTGATTTTCGAGTACTTTTAAGTTTTTCACCACCTCTTTTGGCTTCTCACATATTGCTAAAATACTGCCATAACTTGCAACAACCATTTCATCTGCAAGTCCTCTTTTTAATCCAAGCCACGGAATTCCAAATGCCTTATATTGATAGTTTGAATGTAAATCTTTTGCATTAAATGCCGCTTCTGTAATTCCCCAAGGAATGCCTAGCCTTTTACTATATTCTATTTGACTTTCAATTGCAAATTTGCAAGATTCGTCAATTAAACTTCCTTTATATTTAGGTATATTTATATTTGGCATAAGATACTCAAATGCTGTTCCAGACCATGAAACTAAGCCTTTGTGATCATTTAAAGTTGTCATTGTTCTACTTAAATTGTTCCAATGTTTTGCAGGTACATTTCCTAATGCTATTGCAATTAAGCTAGCTTGTCTTGCCTCTGATGCAAGTAAGTCGTAATATGAGTCTGTTAGCTTGTTGTCTTCAATGTTAAAACCTATAGAAAATAGTCTTCTTTCATTACTATATAACATTGAAAAATCTGTAGCTTTAATCATTGAATCTACTCTGATAAACATATTTTGTAACCTAGATTTTTGTACACTGTCTTTTTCTATTTCTATTTTCTCTAATAAAAAACTTTTTAAAACATACAAATATCCAACAAGATTTCCACTATCAACTGTCGAAATATATCTTGGTGTTAATGGCTCTTTGGTTTTTATATTGTACCAATTGTATAAATGTCCACACCATTTTGGTAGTTCATCTATTGTGTTTATCATATTTTCAAGCAAATCTATAGCTTCTTCTTTTTGAATAAATTTTAAGTCTAAGCTTGAAATTACAGCTAAAATAGACAGTCCAATATTTGTAGATGATGTTCTATCTATTACTAATGGATTTCTGTCTTCTTGATAGTTGTCTGGAATTAAAAAATTATCGTTTTCATTTAAGTAGTCTTTAAAATACTCCCATGTTTTTTGTGCTATATCTTTCAAATATTCTTTTTGTTGTTTATTAAGCTGATTTTCCGGAGTTTTTCTTACTTTATCTTTACTTATATACCACATTATTGCAGGCGTAAATACCCAAATTGCACCAAAAATAATATAAGCTATATTTATAAAATACACACCAAGTCCTAACAAGATGCCTCCTGCAACTATATTTACAAACATTTCTTTAAAATATGAAAATAAATCTGACTTTGAAAGTTTTTCTGCTTCTTCTGAGGTTGTCCATTCTAACAAATGCTTATGTGATATAGTCATTCTATATATTGTTTTCCATTTTGCTAAATCGCATATAAACGCTTTATATGGAAGGCATCCAATTGTAAGTGCTGCTCGAATTATTGCTCCCTTCATTCCATCTATTTTTGGTGTAAATGTTTTTTGCTTTTTTTCGCCTTCTTTTTTGAAAATAATTTGGTCTAGTATTTCTATTATAAATGGCAAACATACAATAAAACTCAATACAAGAAGCCAGACTTGTATTGCAATATTATAGGTATTTGATAATTCTGGCAAATACTGAATTTGTGGATTGATTTTGTATATCCATTGAAATAGCACAAAAAAAGCTATTAATAGCATTATACTTACTTCAAACAAGCTTCTTCGCAAATTGTCAAATATTTTATATTTTGAAAGCAAATTTAGTGGTCCTTTTATGCTCCACTTTATAATTTGCCAGTCACCTCTTGTCCATCTTGAAAGTCTATTCATAAAACTTGTGTATTTACTAGGGTATCCATCTATTAGTAATATATCTGTAGCTAAGCCACATCTTAGGTAACTTCCTTCTAATAAGTCATGGCTTAAAACTGTATTTTCAGGTATTTCATTTTTTAATACTTTTGAAAATACTTCTAAATCGTAAATTCCCTTCCCTGTAAATATCCCTTCATCAAAGTTGTCTTGATAAATATCCGAAATTGCATTTGTGTAGCAGTCAATTCCCCCAGCTCCTGCAAAAATTTCTGTAAATAGATTTTTATAGCTTATGTCTAAACTTACTCCAACTCTTGGCTGAATTAATGCATGTCCATCAATTACAACATTTTCTTGTTTGTTTAATACAGGTCTATTTAGAATATGCGCCATTGCTCCAACTAGTTCAAATGCTGAATTTAATGGCAATTGTGTATCTGCATCTAGTGTAATAATATATTTAATTTTTGGAAGACTATTTTTATTTGACTTAGTATAATTTTGTTCAATTGTTTTTTTATAGTTTTCAATAGTATTTGTTCTAAAATTATTTTCTTCGTTTTGTAGAATGTATTCATTAAATTGGGTAAGTAATCCTCTTTTTCGCTCCCATCCAATATAGCACTTTTCTTTTTCATTCCAGGTTCTTTTTCTATATAAAAAATGAAATATTGGAAAATTTTCTGTTGGATATTTATGATTAAGTATTTCAGCTTCTTTTAATCCTGCTTCTATCACTTCACTGTCAAAGCTTTCGCTTTCACTTTTGCTTTCTGAACAATCGCCCAAAAGTGTAAAGTATATATTTTTACTTTTATTTGCTAAATAGAACACTTCTAAGCTTTTCATAAGCTCTTGTACTTTTTCTTTTGATTTAACAATTGTAGGTATTACAACCATTGTGCTGTTTTTTTCATCAATTCCATTATAAAAATTAAGCTTTGGTATAATTTGTGGCTTAACTACTTTGCCTAGAATGTATTGAATTATTTGAATTACTAATTCTGAAACAGGTATTAATAATAAGAGTATAGTTATAGCAAAAAATGCTACATTTTGTATATATTTATTAATGCAATATGCTAAACCTATTGAAATTCCTAAAGTTAGTAAACTTATGCAAGTTATATATAGTTTTACTTTTGATGATTTATTCATTGTATTTGATTTAAATTGCAATTTCTCGCATAATTTTTTTGCACCTTTATCAATCAAATAATATCCTATGTGTGATTGTTTTGTATCTATTTTCTGTTCTTGTGCAAGCTCTAGTACTTTTTTAGCTGTATACATTTCTGACACATGAGCCCTTTTAGAAATTTCTTTAATTTTACTTCTATATAGCTCCTTAGTTTTATGATCCATTCTTTCATATACATTTGCTGGATCACTTTTTAAAATTTCTTCAACACCATTTATACTCTCAAAAATTTCTAAAAAATTTATCCCCTGAATTTTCTTTATACTTGTTATACTATTTCCAATTGATACCTTTTGTAAAGCAATATTAAAATGCTCCTTTTTTATGATATTAGAAACTGTTGTTCCTGTTTTTTGAGCAGTTTCCTCCAACGCCTTTAAGTACACTGAAGCCTGCTTTCCGTGTTGTTTTAAAGTATATGACATATATTCTACAAACGGATACGCTTTAGCCCCTGCAATATTCTTTATTTTGAAACTTTTTTTAAAAGTAACAAAACCTTTCTTTTTATTTTCTACAAGTCTTTCTACGATATTTTCTGCCTTATATTTTTGAACTTGAGAAACATAAATCACTTCACAAATTTGTCTAATTTTTTCAATAAGAACAATCTGCAAAAATGTACCTATATTCCATATTTCATCCATACTTAGTGTTTTATTTATTTGATATGCTTTTAAATAATTTTGTAGCGATTTTCTATCTATTTTATTGTCTGTATAGGCAATAATTTCAGAAGCTAGCACGTAAATTCTTGCAAAGCCCTCATACTCACCATTTTGAATTCCTGGAAAATTAATATATTTTTTTAATTCTAATTCTTTTTGTATATTTTTAACCGTTTCCTCTAATATATAAAAATTATCAAGAAGCCACTCTCCCGCTGGATGAATGGCTATACCAAGTTTTAGATGTTCATTTAATAAATTATATACCTCTTTTATTGCTTGATAGTTTTCAAGCATTCTAGGAATTGGGTATGTTCTTTTATCTGATTTTGTTTTTATTGTATGATTTGATGCTATTTTTTCAAGATGTTTTTCTAAATCTTTAGTTTCTATAACTGCTCCATTTATGTTCAAAAATTTATCTGTTTTCAAAAAATTTCACTCCTTGCAATTCTCTTTTTCACTATTGTTTGCTTTTTCCGGAAATTTTATGCAAAAAAAATCTGCCAAGTGCTGTCTTTTGGGACGGGGCAAAAAAACATCACCCTATCCATTGGTTATATTTATTAAAAAATGCAGACCGCGTAGGCGGAGCGAAGCGTAGTCGGCTGGAGCTTTCTCTTCACTAATATAAATTTCAGTGAAAGAAAGCGACAACAAGGTCGTAATGTTTAATAAATATAAC